>JBDNFZ010000143.1:0-3752 GCA_041689555.1 Opitutaceae bacterium
ACAGGAATCCGGAGTAGGGCGGGCTTCAGCCCGCCCTCGGCGCTCTGAAAAGGCGGACTGAAGTCCGCCCTACTCTCGGTCGTAATCATCACCGTATTTTGCGAGACTCAGCAGGCCTACGAGGAACGGAGGTAGCGTCGGGACCGGGCTCGACTCTCGTGAGCATCGGCAAACCAAGATCAAGCTCGGAGGTCCCGATCCCACCCGAGAAAGTATGATTCTCGCTGGCCGTTGGTTTAAGCGCTGAGACGCGGAGACGCTTAGGCCGGGAGGAAGTGAATTGGCGGCGAGGGCCCGCGCTTACTTCATGATGCTATAGAGATCGGCCTTTTCGTCGGTCCAGGGGGCGACGGTGCGGGCGGCGGGCGTCTTGTTGGCGACGGCGACGATATCGGGGTGGGCGAGAAAGGCGCGGTTGCGGGAGAGCAGCATCCACGTCGTCGAATATTGCCACCAGTCGTCCTGAATATCGTCTTCGATGCAGACGACGCCGAGGTCGAACCGGGCGGCGAGACTCTCGACGACGGGCTCGAGTTCGAGGTAGCGGTTGGAGACGTGGATCGCGATCACGCCGTCGGGTTTCAGGTGCTTGAGATAGACGGCGACGGCTTCGGCGGTGAGGAGGTGGACGGGGATGGCGTCGCTGCTGAAGGCGTCGAGCGCGAGCAGGTCGAACGTCTGCGCTTCGCCCCGGTCGAGTTCGTGCTCCATTTCAAGGCGGGCGTCGCCGAGGACCACGTCGACCTTGGCCGGGGAGCGGGCGAGGTAGGTGAACGGATTGCGGGCGAGGGCGACGACGGCGGGATTGATCTCGTAGAAACGCACGGTGTCGCCCGGGCGGCCGTAGGCGGCGAGGCAACCGGTGCCGAGGCCGACGACGCCGAGATGGCGGCCCGGGGCATCGGGCAGCAACCGCAGGGCGAGGCCGACGCCGCTGGTGGGGCCATAGTAGGTGGTGGGTTTCGTCGCGCGGTCGTCGGCGGTGAATTGGAGGCCGTGGGTGGTCGCGCCGTGCATCAGCAGGCGGTAGTGTTCGGCGGGATCGTCGGCGGAATGGTCGAGGATCTTGAGGGTGCCGTAGAAATTGCGGGAGGCGTTGATGACGGGGACGGTGTCGGGGGCGCTGAGGTTGCGGGCGACCTTACCGCCAAACGCCCCGGCCAGCAGCACGACGGGTGCGGCGAGCAGCAGGCGCCAGCCCACGACGAGCCTACGCCGCCGGAAATCGACCAGACAGGCCAGCATGACGGCGAAAACGGCGACGTTCCAACGCTGGTCCCGATAGAACCGGCCGAACTCCGAGCCGATGCCCTCGCTGCCGTCGAACGTCGAGCGCAAGGCCGGGATCGCGACCAGCGCGAGGAGAGCACCGGCGACGGCGCCCAGCGCGAGCGCGCGGCTGTGCCGCCGGATGCAGAGCACGGTGAAAACGAGCGCGAGGGCGACGAGGCCCAGCTCGAACTCACGGTAGTCGACAAACGCAGCGGGGGCGACGATGGCGACGAGCAGCCCGCCGAGTGCGCCGCCGGCGGAGATCAAGAGGTAGTAGCCGGTGAGCGCCTGCGGCGGAGGTCTGAGCCGGTAGAGTTCGCCGTGGCAGATCATGCAGATGACGAAGAGAGCGCCGGCGTAACCCGCGACCTGGAGTTTCATCGGCGCATCGGTGCCCGCTTCGGTGAGCACGAGAATCGTGGCGAGGGCCACGACCAGCAGAGAGGCGAAGGCACCCCGGTGATACCAGCGGGCGTGGTCGAAGCAGATGACGAAGGAGAGCAGATACAGCGCGAGCGGCAGCACCCACAGGAAAGGAATGACGGCGATTTCCTGGCAGAGCTTGTTGGTGGTCGCGAGGAGGAGCACGGAGGCGAGGGCGGGGAGCGCGACCCAGAAGCAGCGGTCTTCCCAGCTCGTGTGGATCGCGGGGCCGGATGGGTCGGTGCTGGCAGGAGCGGAGAGCGCAGGGGCAAGCCGCCACACGCGCAGGGCGCAATAGCCGCAGAGCACGGCGAAGACGCCGAGCCGCCCGACCAAAGCCACGCCTGTTCGACGCGGGAAAAACGCACCTCGAAAAATATCGGGTAACTCAGCAGCGCGAGCAGCGATCCGATGTTGGACAAGGCGTAGAGGCGATAGGGCGACGCGCCCGGATGGGTGGCGCCGAACCACTGTTGCATGAGCGGACCCGTGGCCGAGAGAACGAAGTAGGGCAGGCCGATGGTGGCGACGAGCAGGAGAAGAATGTGCCAGGTGGGTTCGCCGGCGATCTGGGTTTTCCACGTGTCGGAAGGCGTGATCGGCAAGAGCAGCAACGCCAGCAAGAGCAGGCCGAGATGCAGTGTGGCTTGGACCCGGGGCTTGAGCCGCGAGGTCGAGAAATGCGCGTAGGCGTAGCCGCCAAGAAGAACCGTCTGAAAAAAGAGCAGGCAGGTCGTCCACACGCCGGGGCTCCCGCCGAACCACGGGAGGATGAATTTTCCGATGAGCGGTTGGACTTGGAACAGCAGGAAAGCTCCCGTGAAGATGGAGAGCGCGAAGGGCAGCATGGGCGTGGGGGAAAGCGGATGCGGAGGGGAGAGGCGGGGCAGGGAAGTGATTTCGTAAGGGCGGGGAGGGAGGCACGGCGAGTGCCAAAGCGCGGCGAGAGGAAGAGCTCGGAACCGCGGCCTGCTTTGCCGGTCCGGTCCGTTACATGCTCCCGCGATGAAATCACAAACCACGATCATATCCGGCCACGTGAAACTGAAGCGCTTCGACCCGGGCGACTGCGGCGGTTTGGACAAGGACGACACGAAAAAACGCACCGTCCGACTCGAGATGCGAATCGGCGAACTGCAGCCGATGCTTTATGCGAACGCCAACCGGTCGGTCCTCCTGATTCTTCAAGGTATGGACGCGAGCGGCAAGGACGGCGCGATACGCAGCGTCTTGCGCGAGGTGAATCCCGCCGGCGTGGAGGTGACGAATTTCAAGGTGCCGTCGGCCGAGGAGAGCGCGCACGATTTCCTATGGCGGGTGCACAAGGCCGTGCCGCGTTTCGGCAATATCGGCGTCTTCAACCGCTCGCATTACGAGGCGGTGCTGGCGGAGCGGGTGCTCGGTCTGGTGCCGAAAAGCGTGTGGAAGCCGCGCTACCGGCAGATCGTGGAATTCGAGCGCATGCTCGTCGAAAACGGCGTGGTGGTGGTGAAATTCTACCTGCATCTCAGCCGCGAAGAGCAGGCTAAACGCTTCCGTGAAAGGCTCTCGAATCCCGAGAAAAACTGGAAGTTTTCCCATGCCGACATCGCGACGCGCCAGCGTTTGGTCGATTACATCGGCGCCTATGAGGACATGCTCAACGCCACGAGCCACGACGCGGCGCCGTGGCACATCGTGCCGGCCGACCACAACTGGTATCGCGACCATGTGATCGCCAAGACCGTGTTGCAGGAGATGGAGAAGTTGCGCATGAAGTGGCCGAAGGCGAAGGAAGATCTGAGCAAAGTCCGGTTTAAGTGACTCGTCGGTGCGGACGGCGGTGCCGGGTCGGTGTAGGCCGAGCGGAGTCGCCTAGGGAGCGTTCCTCATCGCATTGCTAGTGCAGGCGGCGGCGCTGGGTCGGTGTAGGAGCGAGCTTGCTCGCGACTCCGGGCGGGAACCATTTCGAGCGAGCGATCCCGAGGGCAAACCATCGCGAGCAAGCTCGCTCCTACAAGTGGCGGCGGCCGAGCAGCGAGTGCATGCCGGGAATGGTGCAGGTGGCGTTGGCCGGA
>JBDNFZ010000144.1:0-2702 GCA_041689555.1 Opitutaceae bacterium
AACGACGCGTTCGAGCGCTTCCGCCTGCGCTATCTCTTCCGCGCCTTTACCGGCAACCAGAGCACCGTGCCCAATGCCACGACCTCCGGCGTCATTCCCGGTTATACCGCCCGCATCACACAGGTGCGCCCCGTCCCGGCGTCGACCATCGATATCACCTCGCAGATGTCCCATTTCTTCAACCGCCAACGCCATGTCGATTTCGGAGCGGAACATGAATTCGGACCGCTCCAACTCGACTACAACGCCGTGATGAGCTCCTCCCGGATCAACGGCGGCGGCGGCGATGGCGGTGTCCTCGTGAACCGCGTGACCGGCGTGGGTTGGACGCTTGATCGCACCCGATCCGACCTCTACCCGCAGTTCATCCAGAACGGCGGACCGAGCATCGCGGACCCCGCGAACTACCGGCCCAACAGCCTGACTTTTGCGGACAGCACCAATCGGCACGAAGTGCGGGAGGTCCGCGGCAACGCCCGCTATCGCCTCCCCTCGACCAGTCCGCTCTTCGTCAAAGCCGGCTTCCGCCTCCGCGAGGAATCGGCCGGCGACGCGAACCGCGACCGCCGCTCCCTCTTCACCGGCATCAACTCCGCGCAACTCCCCGCCGACCCGACCATCACCACGTTCGGCGATCGCAAGAGCGGCCTGAAAATTCCCGCGTGGAACGCCAACGCGGTCAGCCGCGGCCGCGCCCCGGTGAATCCCGCGCTCTGGCGGGACGACATTTATTTCGCCGAGACGCAGAAATTTGTCGGCACCCGTGAAGTGACCGAAACGGTCAAGGCGGCGTATCTGATGACCCAGGGCATGTTCGGCCATACGGGATTTTTGAGCGGGGTTCGGGTCGAACGCACCGAAGATGAAAGCTCGGGCTGGGTGCGCTCGCGCGTGCCCTCCACCGCCGCGCAGCAGGCCGCGGATCCGACGGGGTCGGCGCAGCGCGATTACGCGAACAACCGCCGCGAAATCTCGGGCAACTATACCAAGGCGTTTCCGAGCGTGCATCTCACCCACGATCTCCGGCCCGACGTGAAGGCGCGGCTCAGCTGGTCCAATAGTTTCGGTCGGCCGCCCCTCACGAATCTGCTCCCCAGCGAGACGGTCAACGAAATCGCGCAGACCCTTACGATCAGCAACCCGAGCCTCAAACCGCAGACGGCGGAAAGCTGGGATGCCTCGCTCGAATACTATTTTGAGCCCGTCGGGAGCCTTTCGGCGGGATGGTTTCACAAGACCATCAAGGACTATTTTGTGAACGGCATCCTTTCCGGCACGGTCGGCAGCGGCGCCAACAACGGTTTCAACGGCGAATACAGCGGTTTTTCCGTTCTCACGAGCGCGAACCTCGGCACCGCCGTGGTGCAGGGCTGGGAGTTCAACTACCAGCATCAATTTACCTTCCTGCCCGGTCTGCTGAAGGGACTTGGGATTTCCGCCAACTACACGCTCCTTGATACGCGCGGAAATTTCGGCGGCACCGCCACCCGCAGGACCGGTGAGGTCCCGGGCTTCGTGCCCCGGACCGCCAACGTCATCCTGAGCTGGCGTTATCGCGGGTTCGGCTCACGCGTCGTGTTAAACCGCACGAGTGAATTTCTCAACGCCTTCACGGCCGCCGGCTCCGGCCGCAACCAGTATACGCTCGAACGCACCGTCGTAAACGTGGGCATGGCCTATCAGGTCAACCCGCTGCTGAACTTCTCGGTGGATGTCGGCAACATCTTCAACGAAGCCCAGTCCTTCTATCGCGGTGCGCGCGACCAGATTTCCGAGGTGCGCATTCCCGGCGCGACGGTGACGGTCGGCGTCAGCGGACGCTTTTGAAACTCCTCTTGCTGCTCATCCATCGGCCGACGCAACCCTGTCTTTGCTCCGCCTTTTCGTAGATCCGCCGTCGGCGCGCCGGCTGCCGCTGTCGACGGCGCCGGCGCCGGCCACGAAATTCTCTTCATCATCTTCGACAATTGACCGGTCGCGCTGTCTCATCGCGCAGCAGGAAACGGCTGGTGAATCCGGTTTCCCGCACTCACGCCCGAAACCCGCAAGGAGATGCGGCTCCTGCTCGATGACGGGATCGCACGCCCCGTGTTCGCTCGGGCGCTGGTTTCCGATCCCGCCCGCCCCCTACTTCCCTTCCTTCGCCCAAGCCTTCATCTGCGCGATGTTTTTCTCCGTAACCGTTTCGCCCGCGGCTTTCCCGCGACGGCCCCTCTCACCGACATATGCCTGCATGTCGCTGTCATACATCGCCTCGGACTCGGGCCCCCGATCCTCCGTCTCCGCCATCCAACGATCAAGGCGCGCGCGCAGTTTTTCCAAAGTCGCGCGGTGCGCCGGATCGCCGGCGAGATTCGCCGCCTGCCAACGGTCGGTCGTCCACGCGTAAAGTTCCTCGGGAGGTCGCGTCGGACTGAAGAGCAGTTTTTCCGCGAGCGGGTCGAGCGTCTTGGTGTCGTGGTGCGCCCGGATCGCCTGCACGATCGACTTGCCGTCTTTGTAGGCGTTGGGCTGCAAGAGGGGACGCATCGGATAGAAATTGCGGATGTAGAGAAACTCTTCGTCACGCACGCTGCGCAGCCGATCGACCGTCTCGTCGCAGCGGTCCCGCGCCGCGAACGCGTGCTCCCGCGGCCGGTAGTTCGCCGCCAATGCGTTCCTGCCTTGCATCACGGCCGGAATCGGAATTCCCGCCGCCGCGA
>JBDNFZ010000145.1:0-3176 GCA_041689555.1 Opitutaceae bacterium
GGCGGCGGCGCGGCGTCCGTGAGCTTCGCGGCGACGTTGGAAATCACGGCGACGGGTGCGGCCGGTGCCGTAGTGGCGCGGAAGTCCTTTGTGGCGCCGGCGGCGCGCTGGAACGGCCGGGATTTCGGCCAGTTGGCCGCTGAGATCAGCCTTGCGGTCGGGGCGCTGGGCCAATCCGTGGTCGAGGCCCTGCCGGCCAAACAGTGATAGCGGGATCGATCGGAAATAATTTCCGGTCAAACGGGGCTTGGCATACGTCGGGCTTTGGTCGTTCAGTAATTTTATGAAAAATTCACCCGCCGAGGAGTTTTCCGTGCTGCGTTTTTCCTTGAAGACCGACGCGGCCGGCAAGCCGACGCAAAAGGTGGAAAATTGCGGGCTTTTCGAGTCGGTGGAGTCGGCGTTTTTGGCGGCGCGCGTGCAGGCCCTGCAGGCTTGGCGGGCGATTTCGGATCAGCGCCGCGCCACACCCGGGCCGCCCTCGAAGATCGAGCTGATCGACACCGAGTGGGGCTACGATCTGCGGGTTGATTTCCTGGTGGTCACGCGCCTGTGGGTGCATGACCGCACACGGCTCGACCCGGTGGACGCGTCGGCCGGGACCGAGAATTGATTCCGATCGGCTTTCGCGATGAGCCGAACGGCCGCTCTTTGCAGGAGCCTGCTTGCAGGCGATTTCATCCGCGCCGGCCGATCAAATGCGGAATCGCCTGCAAGCAGGTTCCTGCCTCGCGGGCCATTGGTCGCACCTTGAACGCGAACCGGAATAAGTCCGGCCGGAGCCGCTCCCTCCGGGCCGCGGTTTACTTCAGCGCCGACGCGATGCGCTCGAGGGCGGTCTCGACGTTGGCGCGGGAGTTGAAGGCGCTGATGCGCACGTGGCCTTCGCCGCACTTGCCGAAACCGGCGCCGGGTGTGCAGACGACCTGGGCGTTGTTGAGCAAAAGATCGAAGAAATCCCAGGAATCGCGGCCGGTGTTGACCCAGATGTAGGGGGCGTTGTCGCCGCCGACGCAGCTCAGGCCGAGCTGGTTCACCGCGGTGCGGATGAGCGCGGCGTTGGCGAGGTAGAAGTCGGTCATGGCCCTCACCTGGGCCTGGCCCTCCACCGTGAAGATGGCGGCGGCCGCCTTTTGGATGGGGTAGGCGACGCCGTTGAACTTGGTCGTGTGGCGGCGATTCCACAGGGCGTGGACGGAGTGGGTCTGGCCGGCGAGATCGTAGGCGAGGAGCGACTTCGGGATGACGGTGTAGGCGCAACGGGTGCCGGTGAAGCCGGCGGTCTTGGAGAAACTGCGGAACTCGATGGCGACGTCGCGCGCGCCGGGAATCTCGTAGATGGAGTGGGGAATCGCGGGGTCGCGGATGTAGGCCTCGTAGGCGGAGTCGAAGAGGATGATGGCCTTGTTGGCCTTGGCGTAGGCGACCCAGGCGGCGAGCTGCTCGCGGGTGGCGACGGCGCCGGTGGGATTGTTGGGGAAGCAGAGGTAGATGAGGTCGGTCGCGGTGGACGGAATCGCGGGCACGTAGCCGTTGGCGGGCGTGCAATCGAGGTAGGTGATGCCGGCGTAGCGGCCGTCGACGTTGGCGCCGGTGCGACCGGCCATGACGTTGGTGTCGATGTAGACCGGGTAAACGGGATCGGGGATGGCGAGCTTCAGGCCCTCGGTGGCGAAGATTTCCTGGATGTTGGCGCAGTCGCATTTCGAGCCGTCGGAGATAAAAATCTCGTCGGCCTCGATGGCGCAGCCGCGGGCGGTGTAGTCGTGCTGGGCGACCGCCTCGCGGAGGAAGGCGTAGCCCTGCTCGGGACCGTAGCCCTTAAACGTGGCGCGCACGGCCATCTCGTCGGTGGCGGCGTGGAGGGCGGCGGTGCAGACGGCCGGGAGCGGCTCGGTGACGTCGCCGATGCCGAGGCGGATCACGGGCTTTTGCGGATTCGCGGCGACGTAGGCGCCGACGCGCTTGGCGATGTCGGCGAAGAGATAGGAGGCCTTGAGCTTGGTGTAGTTTTCGTTGATGCGGATCATGGCGTTGGGCGGTAAAGGGGGCGTGAAGCGGGTGGAAGTTGCGCGTTGGTCGGGCGAAAAACTTGAACAAACGCGGCGGCCCGGGTTTGTTCAAGCCCGGCGTTGGTTTGCGCGGCGCCCTCCCTCTATGAAGAAAATCGAATCCGTGGCGGAAATGACCGCAGTGGCCGCCGATCTGCGTGCCCAAGGTAAAACCGTCGCCCTGGTGCCGACGGTGGGCGCGCTGCACGCCGGGCAGGAGGCGATGATCCGCGCGGCCGTGGCCAAGGCGGATATCGCGGTGGTTTCGATTTTCCTGAATCCGCTCCAGTTCGGCCCGAGCGAGCTGATCGAGCGTTATCCGCGCACGCCGGCGGAGGATCTGGCACTGTGCGAGGCATGCGGGGCGCAGTATGTTTTCGCACCGCCGCTGGAGGTCATGTTTCCGCGGGGCCATGCGTCGTTCGTGAGCGAGGAGGCCACGAGCAAGCCGCTGTGCGGCGCCTCAAGGCCGGGGCACTTCCGCGGCGTCACGACGGTGATGGCGAAACTGTTCAACATCGTGCGGCCGAATCACGTGTATTTCGGCCAAAAGACCGCGCAGCGCGCCGCCGTGGTGCGCCGCATGGCGGACGAGTTGAGCTTCCCGGTCGACGTGGTGGTGGTGCCGACGGTGCGCGAGGCGGACGGGCTCGCGGCCGGGGTGCGGAACCGCGAGTTCACCACCAGCCAGCGCCAGGAAGCGCTCGCGTTGAGCAAGGCGCTCAAGCGCGCCAAGGAAATGGCCGACACCGGCGTGCGCAGCCCCGACCGGCTCATCGCCGAGGCGACGCATATTCTCGGCCAGCACCGGCGCGCGCGGGTGATCTACGTGGCGATCGTCGATGGGCTGACGATGGAGACGATGCGCGACGTGGTGCCGGGGAAGAGCATGTTGGCCATCTCCGCGTGGATCGACGAAGTGCGGTTGATCGACAACGTGATGCTGTGAATCCCGGCGGGCTCCTGCCGCGTGCACGGTGCCTTTTGAGAGATTTTGGTGGAATCTGGCATAATCTCTCAATTGGCTGTTTTCTCCATGCCAGCCAGTCCTGCGGTAAAAACCTCGCCCGACCTGATCGCGCGCCTGCTCGACCTCTCTCATCAGCTCGGCCGTGAGGATCGGAA
>JBDNFZ010000146.1:0-7678 GCA_041689555.1 Opitutaceae bacterium
CCTGAACTTTAGAAAAATTCGCCCGCGGCCTTTCGCTGCGCCTTACAACGCCAACGACTGCCCGCCTGAGTAGTTACCCGGGTGTTTTGTATATTTCAGTCGAATACGCCACGGCGGTGCATAGTTGTTGCGGTGGCTGCGGCGAGGAAGTGGTTACACCCCTGACTCCGACAGACTGGAAGCTGATTTTCGACGGCGAAACGGTTTCGCTTTGGCCATCCATCGGCAACTGGAGCTACGCCTGCCGGTCTCATTACGTAATCGAGCGAAATCGAGTCGTTGAAGCGCTGCCGTGGTCCGACAAACGCGTCGCAAAGGCCCGGCAATGGGACAAGCTTGCCAAGGCGAGTTTTTACGGTGGGAAGAAATCAAGCGACGAGTCTTCCTCGGAATCTCCTGTGCTGCCCCGACCGGACGTGCCGGACGGGCCGCAGCCAAACGATCCGGTGGGACTACCGGAATGACCGTAACCCCATCGATCCCCTTGGCAGCTTTCCGCACAGGCGCGAAAACTCTCGCCCGCATTGGGCTCATTCGCAGTGTTGGCAGACTCTGCGGTGAACCGCATATCTATCACTCACTCCAGCCATATGAAACGTCTCAAAAACCAAGGCTGCGAGTGGGTCAGTGATCAACTCTGTGGCTGCTTACCGGCTGGCGAAAATCTGGACGTGACCGTCTTCGAACTCTCGCTTTTGGCTTTCGTTAGATTTCGGGAAGCACTTCACCGCCTGAATGCCTGAACCTGCTTTCGGTATGTCCAACCCCTTCTTCGATCACCCCATCCTTAACTCGCCCTACGAGAGTCCGTCTCGTCATTGGGAGTTGGATGCGCAGGGCCAGCCGACGCAGCATATCATGGAGCAGCGGCGGCGGGCCGAGTTCATCACCCCAATTCCCAAACCTAAGAAGCGTCGCGCGTCCGCGCAGGCGGATATTGTTTTCGACGAAGGCAAAGGTCTCTCCACCGCCCAGCAGCAGTATGACCCGACATCGGTCATCAACGAGATTCGCTCCTACGTCGACCAGTGGCGCGCGCTGCCCAATCCCAACCTCTGGCAAGTCACCCCCGAGACCGCCCGCCTGTTGCAGCATTGGCGTCACCACAAATTCAACGGCTTGCGTCCCTTCTTCTGCCAGGTTGAAGCCGCCGAAACTGCGATCTGGCTGACCGAAGTCGCTCCGAACACGACCGCCGGTAAACGCATCCTCGGACTCCTCTCTGCGGCGAACAAAGACGCTAACCCCGAACTCATGCGTCTCGCGCTGAAATTAGCCACCGGCGCGGGGAAGACCACCGTCATGGCCATGCTCATAGCGTGGCAGACGATCAACGCGGTCCGCCGACCCAATAGTAAAAATTTCTCCCGCGGTTTCCTCGTCGTCGCTCCCGGCCTTACGATCAAAGACCGCCTGCGCGTCCTCCAGCCCCAGGACCCCGACAGCTACTACGCCCAACGCGAAATCGTGCCGCAGGATATGATCGAAGACGTGCAGCGCGCCAAAATCGTCATCACCAACTACCACGCCTTCAAACTCCGCGAGCGCATCGAGCTTTCCGCCGGCGGTCGCGCCCTCCTCCAAGGCCGCGGCGGCGACGAACTCAAGACCCTCGAAACCGAGGGCCAGATGATCCAGCGTGTCATGCCCGATCTCATGGGCCTCAAAAGTATCCTCGTCCTCAATGACGAGGCCCACCACTGCTACCGCGAAAAACCACCCGAGGCGGACGACGACGCGCTCAAGGGCGACGAGAAGAAGGAGGCCGAGAAAAACAGCGAGGCCGCTCGTCTCTGGATTTCCGGGCTTGAGGCGGTGAACCGTAAACTCGGTCTATC
This sequence comes from Opitutaceae bacterium, assembly GCA_041689555.1. Lineage (GTDB taxonomy): Bacteria > Verrucomicrobiota > Verrucomicrobiia > Opitutales > Opitutaceae > Tous-C4FEB. Next base: position 1,839 of record JBDNFZ010000146.1, read on the forward strand.
ACGCGTCATCGACCTCTCCGCCACGCCGTTCTTTCTGAGCGGCTCGGGCTACGCCGAGGGCACCCTGTTCCCGTGGACGATGAGCGACTTCTCGCTGATGGACGCCATCGAGTGCGGCATCGTAAAGCTCCCGCGTGTGCCCGTCGCCGAAAACATCCCCGGCGAGGAGATGCCCATGTTCCGCGACCTCTGGGAGAATATTCGCAAAGATATGCCGAAGAAAGGACGCGGCAGCGATCAGGAACTCGATCCACTCAGTCTGCCCACCAAGCTTCAGACGGCCATTGAGGCCCTCTACGGCCACTACGAAAAGACGTTCGCCCTCTGGCAGGACAAGGCGATCAAGGTGCCGCCCTGCTTCATCATCGTCTGCCAGAACACCGCCATTTCGAAGCTCGTTTACGATTTCATCTCAGGCTTCCAACGCAAAAACGCGGACGGCTCGTCCAGCCTCGTCAACGGCCGCCTCGCCCTTTTCCGCAACTTCGACGAGACCACAGGCAACCCGCTCCCACGGCCCAACACGCTCCTCATCGACAGTGAGCAACTCGAGGCCGGCGACGCCCTCGACGACGGGTTCCGCGCCATGGCCTCCGACGAGATCGAGCGTTTCCGCCGTGAAATCGTGGAGCGCACCGGTGACGCTCGCGCCGCCGATAACATCACCGATCAGGAACTTCTTCGCGAGGTGATGAACACCGTGGGCAAATCCGGCACCCTCGGCGGGTCCACCCGCTGCGTCGTGTCGGTCTCCATGCTCACGGAGGGGTGGGACGCCAATACCGTTACCCACGTCCTGGGCATCCGCGCTTTCGGCACTCAACTGCTCTGCGAACAGGTCATCGGCCGCGCCCTTCGCCGCCAGTCTTACGAACTGAACGATGAAGGCCTCTTCAACGTCGAGTATGCCGACATCTTCGGCATCCCCTTCGATTTCACGGCCAAGCCCGTCATCGCTCCGCCGCAGCCGCCGCGCGAGACCGTCGCCGTCAAGGCCATCCGCCCCGACCGCGATGCCCTCGAAATCCGCTTTCCCCGCGTCGTCGGCTACCGCGTCGAGTTGCCCGAGGAGCGGCTCGCGGCCGATTTCAACGACGAGTCCTATCTGGAACTCAACCCCGACCTCGTCGGCCCCTCCATCACGCGCAACTCCGGCATTATCGGAGAGGGCGTGGACATGAGTCTGGAACACCTCGGCGACATGCGCCCCTCCACGCTCCTTTTCCACCTTACGAAGCAACTTCTTTCCACAAAATTTCGCGACGCCGGCGAAGATCCGCAGCTTCACCTCTTTGGTCAGCTCAAGCGCGTCACTAAACAGTGGCTCGATACCTTCCTTGTTTGCAAGGGCGGCACCTACCCGGCGCTGCTCATGTATCAAGGTTTGTCGGATATGGCGTGCAACAAGATCGCCGCCGGCATCACCCGCCGTTTCCTCGGCGAGCGTCCCATCAAGGCACTCCTCGATCCCTACAACCCCGCTGGCTCCTCCGCCTATGTCCGGTTCAACACCTCGCGACCCGATCGCTGGGAAACCAGTTCCAAAAGCTGCCACGTCAATTGGGTCGTGCTCGATAGCGACTGGGAGGGCGAGTTCTGCCGCGTCGCCGAGTCGCATCCGAAAGTCCGCGCCTACGTCAAAAATCATAACCTCGGACTTGAGGTGCCTTACCGCTATGGCTCCGAAACCCGCAAATATCTCCCCGATTTTATTGTGCGCGTAGATGACGGGCACCCGCCCCACGCCGACGGATCTCCCGATCTCCTCAACCTGATTGTGGAGATCAAGGGCTACCGCCGCGAAGACGCGAAAGAGAAGAAGTCCACGATGGACACCTACTGGGTGCCGGGCGTGAACCACCTCGGCACCTACGGCCGCTGGGCCTTCGCCGAGTTCACCGAGATTTACCGGATCGAATCCGATTTCGCCGCCAAGGTTGCCGGTGAATTCGACAAGATGATCGCAGGCATCCCCTCCGCCGTGAAATAATTCACCATGGCTGCCACCCGCCTCAAAATTTTCGTCAGCAGCGTCCAAAAAGAATTCGGGACGCTTCGCCACGATCTGAAGGCGTTTCTCTTGGGCGATGCCTTCCTGCGGCGGTTCGTCTCCGAGGTTTTCCTTTTTGAGGAACTGCCCGCCCGCGACCAGCGCGCCGACCAGCTCTATTTCGCTGAAGTCGAGCGCTGCGACATCTATCTCGGCGTCCTCGGTTACGATTACGGCGGTGAGGATGCGCGGGGCATTTCCCCGACCGAGCACGAATACCTCCACGCCACGAAGCACCGGAAGACCCGCCTGATTTACGTCTGGGGCACCGACGAGGCCCGCCGCACGCCCAAGATGAAAAGTCTCGTCCGTCGCGCCGGCGCCGAACTCGTCCGCCGCCGTGTCGAAGATACCAACGCCCTCAACTCCGAAGTCTATGCCAGCTTGGTGGACTACCTCGACGGCAAGGGTGCGCTGCGTGTGCCTCCGTTCGACACCACCGCCGGTGACGGCGCCACTTTCGTCGATCTGTCGCGCAAGCGCGTGGCGTGGTTTCTCGAAACCGCCCGCCGCGAGCGCGGCTTTCCGCTCAAACCCAACACCGCCTCCGAAGCCCTGCTCAAACACCTCAATCTGCTCGACGGCCGCAAACCCACCAACGCCGCCGTCCTGCTCTTCGGCTCCGCCCCGCAGCGCTTCCATCGCACCGCCGAGACCAAGTGCGTCTCCTGCCACGGCACCGCCTATCGCCGCCCTTTCGCCTCCCAGCAGATTTATGGCGGCGACCTCTTCGAGCAGGCCGACCAGGCTCGCGACTTCGTCCTCGCGAAACTCAACCGCGCCGTGGGCACCCGCGCCACCAGCATCACCGCGCCCGCCACCTACGAACTGCCGCCCGATGCCATCGGTGAAGCCATCGTCGATGCGATCGCTCACCGCGATTATTACAGCCATGCCTCCGTCGAGGTCCGCCTCTTCGCCGACCGGCTCGAAGTCTGGAACCCCGGTGCGCTGCCCGGCACCCTGACGCTCGACGATCTCCGGCACGATCATCCCTCGGTGCCCAATAATCCGCTCATCGCCGAGTCGCTCTATCTCACGCGTTACATCGAAAAGGCCGGCTCCGGCACGCAGCGGATGATCGAACTCTGCCGCGACGCCGGCCTGCCCGCGCCGGACTTCGAACTGCGGCAGGGCTCGTTCGTCCTAACGCTCTGGCGTGACTGGCTCACGGCTGAAATGCTGGCTGGGTTGAAGCTCAACGAGCGGCAGTTGCTGGCGGTTCCACACGCCAAGACCCACCGGGAAATCACCAACGCCGACTACCAACGGCTGGCGGGGGTTCCCCACCGCACCGCCGCGCGTGATCTCATGGGGTTGGTTCGCCTTGGGGTATTCTCGCATCACGGGAAAGGGCCGGGTGCCTACTATGCGATCTCCCGCAATCGTGCCATAAACGTGCCAATCGTGCCATCCACTGTTGCTGATCAGCCGGCCGGGAAAAGTGCCAACGATGTGCCAATTGTGCCACCCGACGACCCGAATGCCCACGGAGGAAATGCGCCATGAATACGCCAAATGCGCCAAGATTGTCAAAGTCACCTCCGTTGGCAGCGCCTTGCGCAAGGGGCCACAAAGGGGCCAAAGGGGCCAGCTTTCAAAGGGCTCATCAAGGGCTCAAACGGCTCCTGCAAACTCGTCACAAACCCTTCAAACCCGTCGTGCAAACAGGACATAAACACGACAAACACGACATCGCCGCGCGTTCAGCGGTGGCGCTCGCCGGCGCGCAGCGTCTTGGACTGCGCCAGCCCTCTGGCGCTTTGGCTGCCACACGCCGGAACGCATAAACTTCTAACCTTAATCGCTCACGATGGCCAAGAAATCGCCCACGCCCAAGTCCGTCGTCACGCCCAATCACGAGGACGCCACGCGGAAAAACATCCCCTCCGCCGGGCAGCAGTTGATTCTTCAAAAAGACACTGAACAGAGTCTCGCGGTGAAATACACGAGAAACACCGATCTCGATCCGCAGCCGGACGGATCTCCGGACTGGTTGCACCTCATCGTCGAGATCAAGGGCTACCGTCGCGAAGACGCGAAAGAGAAGAAGTCCACGATGGACACCTATTGGGTGCCGGGCGTGAACCACCTCGGCACCTATGGCCGTTGGGCCTTCGCCGAGTTCACCGAGATTTATCAGATCGAGTCGGATTTCGCTGCCAAAGTGCAGGGTGCCTTCGCCGCCATGATCGCCGCCACCGTCGCTCACTGATCTCCCCGTCCTCATTATGTTAGCCCGCATTCCACATCCTCGCCCCCTGTGGCCGGCCCGGCTCACGCATTCCGGGCCGTTGTCAAAATCCCGGGTCTTTTTTCTTTTCTCCAAAAGCTTGACCACGGCGGCGCGTGGCTGCTTTACCTTCTTCACATCTCTCCGGTCCGTTTCGACGGCTGGACGCAGGGCGACCTCTTCGGGGGTCGCCCTTGCATTTTTTTACACCCCGGCGATTGCACGGAGGAGTGTCATTTGAAGACCATCCTCTACATTGATGGATTTAATTTTTACTACAGCGCGGTGAAGGGCACCTCCCTGCGCTGGCTCAACCCTCTCGCGCTGGTGGCCCGCACCTTCCCGCGCAATCAGATCGTCGCCACCAAGTATTTTACGGCCCGCGTTTCGCCTTTGCCCGGCAATCCCGATCAGCCGCTCCGCCAGTCCATGTATTGGCGCGCGCTCAAGACCCTGCCCAACCTCGAAATCATCGAGGGCGATTTCCGCACCCGCAAGGTGCGCGCGGCCGTGGTCACGCCTCCGCCCAATACCATCGAGGTGTTCAAAACCGAGGAAAAGGGTTCCGACGTAAACCTCGCCGCCCACCTCCTGCTTGATGGGTTTCGCCAAAGCTACGATTGCGCGATCGTCATCACCGGCGACTCCGATTTGGTCACGCCCATCCGCATGGTGCGCGATGAGCTGAAAAGGCCAGTCGGCGTGCTCAACCCGCAACGCATTTCCGGCCCCAACTGCCGACCGCCGCGCAAAAGCGCCGGTCTGCAACACGCCGTTTCGTTCTACCAAAACGGCATCACGTGGAATCACTTGTTGGCCTCCCAGTTCCCGCCCCTCCTCACCGATGCGCAAGGCACTTTTCACAAGCCCGCCACCTGGTAAGCTCGCCCCGTCTCTCCACAACTTTCTCATGGCCAAGAAATCGCCCACACCCAAGTCCGTCGTCACGCTCAATCACGAGGACGCCACGCGGAAAAATATCCCGTCCGCCGAGCAGCAGTCGATCCTTCAGAAAGACATCGAACAGCCCCGTGCGGTGAAATACCCGCGCAATACCGACCTCGATCCGCAGCTCGTCTGGCGCGGGAAGGACGAGCAGGATTGGTCCGACCTCGTCGTCAACGCCCCGCCGCTCTACATTCAAGAGAAGGTCCACTCCAAGGCGCTGATTGATGATCTGCTGAACGCATCCAAAGCCGCTGCGCCCGACGCGCAGTTCGACCTCTTCGCCGATTTCAACGGCATCCCCAAGGGCGCGGACAAGACCGAGTTCTACCAGCACGACCAGAACTGGAGCAACCGCATGATCCTCGGCGACTCCCTGCAAGTCATGGCCAGCCTGGCGGAGCGCGAAGGCCTACGCGGCAAGGTGCAGTGCATCTACTTCGACCCGCCCTACGGCATCAAATTCCACAGCAACTTCCAGTGGTCCACCACCAGCCGAGACGTGAAGGACGGCAAGGCCGACCACATCACCCGCGAACCCGAGCAAGTAAAAGCCTTCCGCGACACCTGGCGCGACGGCATCCACAGCTACCTCACCTATCTGCGCGACCG
>JBDNFZ010000147.1:0-11888 GCA_041689555.1 Opitutaceae bacterium
ACGGCGCAGTTTTCCGGCGGAACACCGGAAGCCGACGGAGGCTTGGCGACCCTCGTCGGTGAGCGCGGCGTGGCCGTGACGGCGTTGCGGCCCGGCGGGCAGGTGGAGATCGCCGGCCGGCGTTACGAGGCGGCGGTGGCCGTGGGCGCGGTCGAAGCCGGTGACGCCGTGGTGGTGCGGGCCCGCACGGACTTCAACCTGATCGTGGAGCGCGTGGAAACATGAACGCCGTCGCCCTGCTTTTTATCGTCGGCGCCATATTGTTGGCGGCGGAGATTTTCGTCCCGGGCGGGGTGCTCGGCATCATCGGCGGGATCGCGATGGCGATCGGCTGCGGCGTGGCGTTTGCCAAATTCGGCGTGACGGGCGGCACGATGGCTTCGATCGCCGCCCTGGTCCTGTTGTCCCTCACCGTTTACCTCGAGTTGGCGTGGTTGCCCAAAACCAAGCTCGGCAAGACCATGATCGTGCAGTCCGCCGTCGAAGGAACCAGCCAACCGCGGATCGCCGACGCCGGGGTCATCGGTCGCTCGGCCGAGGCGGAAACTCCGTTGATGCCCTCGGGCTACGTGCTCGTCGACGGCCGCCGCTACGAGGCTTTCTCCACCGACGGCCACATCGCGAAGGGCGCCATCGTGCGCGTCGCGAGCCAAGACAACTTTCGTCTCATCGTAACCAAAACCTAAATCCCGCCATGCCCACGTTATTCCTTATCGCGCTGATCGGCGTGCCCACGCTGATCGTTTTCTTCGTCGTCCTCGCCTTTATCAACACCTGGCTGAAGGCCAAGCTCAACGGCGCGCCCGTGGGCTTCGCCAACCTGATCGGCATGAGACTGGGCGGCGTCCCCTACAATCTCGTGGTCGACGCACGGATCATGGCCGTCAAGGCCGGCATCGAGATTTCGACCGATACGATCGCAGCGCACTTCCTTGCCGGCGGCAATGTCGTGCCGACGATCCAGGCGATCATCGCCGCGCAGAAGGCCGGCATCGAGCTCGGCTGGGACCGCGCCTGCGCCATCGACCTCGCGACCAAGGGCTCCGGCAAATCCGTGCTCGAGGCCGTGCGCACCTCCGTCGATCCCAAGGTCATCGATTGTCCCAATCCCGAGAGCGGCCGCACCACCATCGACGGCGTGGCCAAAGACGGCATCCAGGTGAAGGTCAAGGCGCGCGTGACGGTGCGCACCCATCTCGACCGGTTTGTCGGCGGCGCCAAGGAAGAGACCATCATCGCCCGCGTGGGCGAGGGCATCGTCTCCACCATCGGCAGCTCCGAGACCTACAAGATCGTGCTCGAATCGCCCGACAGCATCTCGAAGACCGTGCTCGCGCGCGGCCTCGACGTCGGCACCGCGTTTGAGATTCTCTCGATCGACATCGCCGACGTGGACGTCGGCGAGAACGTCGGCGCGAAGTTGCAGGAAGCGCAGGCCGAGGCGAACAAGAGCATCGCGCAGGCGCAGGCGGAAATCCGGCGGGCGGCCGCCGTGGCCGTCGAGCAGGAGATGAAGGCCCGCGTGCAGGAGATGCAGGCGGAGGTCGTGCGCGCGCAATCCGAAGTGCCGAAGGCGATGGCCGAGGCCTTCCGCTCCGGCCGACTGGGCGTGATGGACTATTACAAGATGGAGAACGTGCAGGCCGACTCCGCCATGCGGCAGAGCATCGCCAAGCCCGAGGAAAAGAAACTGCCCTAAGCAATTCCGGACCGAGGCGCCCTCCCTCCCGCCAAATCCCCCGCCGCCATGGACCCGATGAAATGGATCAGCGAACACCTCCAGTTTATTCTGGCGGGGGCGGGCGCCATCGCCTACTGGCTCACGCAGCGCCGCGCGGGCGAAAACGAGCGGGCGGAGGCCGAGAAGGAAGCCGCCGAGCGGCAAGCGCAGCCGGCCTCGCTGGCGGACGCCGAGGACGAGAGCCGCGCCGGGGACATCCGCGAGGAGATCAGGCGCAAAATCGCGGCGCGCCGGGGCGAACCCCTGACTGCCGAGCGCGCGGAACCACCGCCGGTGGAGTCGCGACCGTTTCAGCTCCCGCCGCTCATGCGGCCTTTGACGGAACCGGTCGATACGTTTGGCGGACCGGCGCGCCCGCCCGAGCGGTGGCAGGAGCCCGTCCGGCGTTTCGAGCCGCCGGTGATGGTTCCGACCGAGACGCTCGCCGCTTCATTGGAACGCCAGGAGCAGTTGGCGATGAAGTTACGCGAGCTCACCGAGCAACGCGCGATGGCCGCGCGGAAAGCGGCGGCGGTCGCTGTCAATAACGCCGCCGTGGCGCAACGGGATCTCGCCGGTCAGGAGCTGCGGCATGACTTGCGGGATCCCCGCAGCCTGAGACGGGCGATCCTTCTGCGCGAGGTGCTGGGAACGCCGGTGGGTCTGCGCTGATTTCCGGGAGCGGAGTGTGCAGCCGCGGATTTGAACTGCGGCCGAACGGGAAATCCCGGGCCCCGACGGACCGATTAATTGCCGAGCTGAACGCGATTGTAACCGGAGAAGCCCTTGTCGCGGAGTTGGGTCCGGCGTCCGTTTTCCTCGATGGCCAGATTCTCGAGGGCCGAAGCGGTGATGTAGATCGGACCTGGCTTGGAGACGATCTTGGTTTCGCCGCGGGTCATGGGGGTGTCGGCGAGGAGGACTTGGTTATCTGCCACCAGCACGACCTTCACCCGCGTGTAATCGAGAGCGATCAGGGTGATGGTCGGCGTGGTTGCCGGCTGGGTGGCGACGGGCGGGAGGGCGGCGGGCTTGGCGATCGGGCCGGGGCTCGCGCTCATTCCGCTGTAGATGGCCTTGGCTCCCCATACGACAAGCACGAGCACAAGAACGCCGGCGGCGATCTTGCCGACTTTGAGCACAAGGGCCGGATCGAGCAGGGGCGCCTCGGGGAGATTGGTGCGGCTGCGCGATTGCTTGGGCTGGGCGCGCGGCTCGGCGGCGGCCTCGGCGGCGGGTGGAGCGGAGCGGTCGCCGCGCTCGCCGGAAGAGGCGACGGAGACTTCCATGCGACCGTAGATTTCACGGCTGGGCTGGCGGGGGCGGGTGTCGCCGTGGCCGAGCGAAGCGTAGTCGTTGAGGATGCGGTCGGAGGGGAGCTTGAGGAAATTCGCGTAGGTGCGGAGAAAGCCGCGGACGTAAATCTCGCTGAGGCCGAGGTCGAAGTGATTGCTCTCGAATTTCTGGAGATATTCGCCGCGAATCTTGGTGGCTTCGGCAGCCTCGCGGATGGAAATGCCTTTCTGTTTGCGGGCGTCTTCGAGGCGTTCACCGATGGTCTGCATGGGGTTCAGTTAGATTTTTGGACGGGGGAAAGTCACCTCGAATCAAGCGACGGTGCGGGAGGTAATCACAACGAATCGAGATCGACGAGGATTTCGCGGGGACTGGAGCCGTTTTCCGGACCGACGATGCCCTTTTCCTCCATGAGGTCCATGATGCGCGCGGCGCGGTTGTAGCCGATGCGGAGACGGCGCTGGATCATCGAGGTGCTCGCGCGCTTGGTGGATTTGAGCACGTCGAGCGCCTGGTTGTAGAGCTCCTCGTCGTCGCCCATGTCGCCGTCGTCTGCGCCCCCGTCCTCCTCGTCCTCTTCGCGGGCGTCGCGGTCGATCTGGGCCTGCACGGACTGGGCGTATTGGGGCGGGCCGTTTTTCTTGAGAAATTCGACCATGGCCATGACTTCCTCATCGGAAACGAAGGCGCCTTGGGAGCGCACGAGCCGGGAGGTGCCGGGCGGTGAGAAGAGCATATCGCCGCGGCCGATGAGGGTGTCGGCGCCCTTGGTGTCGAGGATGGTCCGGGAGTCGACTTGCGAGGCGACCTGGAAGGCGATGCGCGAGGGCAGGTTGGCCTTGATGACGCCGGTGATGACGTTCACCGACGGACGCTGGGTGGCGATGATGAGGTGGATGCCGGCGGCGCGGGCGAGCTGGGCCAGCCGGGCGATACTGGTCTCGATCTCGGCGGGGGCGACCATCATGAGGTCGGCGAGTTCGTCGATGATGGCGACGATGTAGGGCAGGCGGGCGGGCACCTCGACGCCGTCGTCCAGCATCGGGTCGACGCCAGTGAGCGAGCCTTGGACCTCGCCGGGGACCGGGGCCTCGGATTTGGCGTTCTTTTTGCGGTTGTTGAAGCCGACGATGTTGCGGACGTTGACCTTGGCGAAGAGCTGATAGCGCTGCTCCATCTCGCCGAGCAGCCACTTCAGGGCGGCGGGGACCTTCTTCGGCTCCGTCACCACGGGGATGAGCATGTGGGGAAGGCTGTTGAAAATCTTCAACTCGACGACCTTGGGGTCGACCATGATGAGACGCAGGTCTTTCGGGCTCTTCGAATAGAGAATCGAGGCGACGATGGAATTGATGCAGACCGATTTGCCCGAGCCGGTGGCGCCGGCGATCAGGAGGTGGGGCATCTTGGCGAGGTCGGAGATCAACGGGGCGCCGGAAACATCCTTGCCGAGGGCGATGGGAATCTCGGCCTTGGCGTTGGCCCAGTCCTCGCTTTCGAGGAGCTCACGCATGCCGACGGCCATCGGATGCTGATTGGGGACCTCGACGCCGACCGCGGCTTTGCCGGGAATCGGCGCGAGGATGCGGACGGACTGGGCCCTCATGCCGAGGGCGATATTTTTGTCGAGCCCGGCGATTTTTTCCACGCGCACGCCGGCGGCGGGGACAACTTCATAGCGGGTGATCACGGGCCCCACGTGAATCTCGCCGAGCGTCACCTCGACGCCGAACTCGCCCAGGATCCGCAACAGATTCTCGGCGTTGGCGCGGTGCTCTTCCTCGCTGTTGCCGGCGTCGGGCTTGGCTTGTTCCTTGAGCAGGGAGAGGGGAGGGAACTCGTAGGTTTTGTCGTCGCTCTGCGGGAGAGAGATCTTCGCCGCTTTTTTCGGCTCCTCGGGCTTCACGATGTTGAGCTCGATCTTGCCGGCGGCCACGGCCAGCGGGCGGATGTCACTTACGGTCGGTTCCGGCGCGGGCGCGGGCGCATCGGGCCGCGGCGGCGGTCCGCCGCGGGCGAGCCCGCGGGGCGGCGGGGCCGCCACCGCCGCCGGCTTGGGTGCGACCGCGTCGAGCGATTCGGGCAAGGGGACGTAAGTCGATGGCTTGGCCAGGGGATCGCCGGCGGTCTTGGCGGCGAAGGATTTTTTCCCGCCGCTGGGACCGACCGGGTCGGTGCCGGCATCCTTGATCGCCTGTGACGTGATGCGGACGGGTTCGCGGCTCCCCGCCGGGGCGCCTAGCGGGCCGGCCTTGTGACGTTGGCGTTCCTCGCGGGCCTTCGCGCGTTCGGCGGCGAGCGCGGCCTTATGCTTGATCCTGGCCTCCCGCCACGCGGAGAAGTTGAGAAAAATCTTGTCGATCTCCGTGCCGATATCCCGGGTGAAAACAAACATCAGGCACAAGGCGTAGATCGAGCCCATCAGCAGGGCCGAGCCCATGGTGCCCAAGGCATCGGCGAGAAGCTTCGAGTAGAGCGTCTGCCCGATCACCCCGCCGGGACCATTTGTGAAGTAGTTGCTCACTTTGATGCCGTCGATCATCGCCCAGAGACCGGAGAAGGTGCTCACGGCGACGATCATGGCGACGACGCGGGCGCCACTGAGGTGCCGGGCCGCTTTTAGCGCCATGTAGACCGTCCAGAACAGAAAAATGGGCACGAGCCAAGCGCTCGCACCGATACTGAACAACAGCACATAAACGCTCTCGGCCCCGAGCCAACCCATCGGGTTCTTGGGCCGGGGTGCCGTGCCGATCTGACTGCTTTGCAACGGGTCGTAAAAGCTCATCCCCACCGCGAAAAACACGCCCAAGAGCAGACAAACGACAGCGACCGCCCAATTCGGGCGATAACGCGGAGCTTGGAATGACGGGCCGTCGTTTGGGTTTGAAGTCTCGGTCTTGGGCATTTGTGTTGGCCGACTCTGAGTCAGAGCCGATTGCATGCTAACCTCCCGGACGGTCAAATGTAAATGCCCCCGGGTCAACTTTCACACTCCTCTCGTAACCAGCCCATGCCCGAAGTCTTACTGTTCCGACCGATCTATCAGGAACGCGTGTGGGGCGGCCGCGCCTTTGAAACGGCGCTGGGGCGCACTCTCCCGGGCGCGACCTCCATCGGGGAAAGCTGGGAGATCGTGGATCGGCCGGAAGCCTGCTCGGTCGTGGCGAGCGGTCGCTATGCCGGCCGGACCTTGCGCGACGTGATCGAACAGCACACCGCCGTCTTCATGGGACCGGGCTGGCCGACGGCGAAGCCGTTCCCCATCTTGGTCAAGTGGCTCGATTGCCGCGAACGCCTGAGCCTTCAAGTTCACCCGCCGGCGGCCCTCGCCTCCGAGCTCGGGGGTGAACCGAAAACGGAAAACTGGTATATCGCGGCGACCAGACCGGGCGCCGAGCTGATCGTCGGTCTCAAAAACGGCGTGACCCGGGCGCAGTTCGAGCAGGCGATCATCAATCAATCCGTCGGGGACTGCGTGCATCATTTCCCCGTCGCGGCAGGCGACTCGATTTTGGTGAACAGCGGTCAGGTCCACGCGATCGACGCGGGTAATCTGATTTTGGAGATTCAGCAGAACTCCGACACCACGTTCCGCGTTTACGACTGGGGCCGGCAGGGTCTGGACGGGAAGCCCCGCCAGCTCCATGTCGCGAAATCCCTGCGGGCGATCGACTGGCGCGATTTCGAGCCCAAGCCGGTGCGGGCCGCGCCCACGTCGGGCGTCATCGCCGATTGCCCCGAGTTCAGCATCAAGCGGACCGTGCTGGGCACCGGCGAGCGGTTCCACGTTTCCGGCGGCGAGCAGCCGCGGATCCTGAGCGTGGTAAGCGGGAAGGTGCGGGGCGGCGGCCAGGTTTTGGGCCCGGGGGCCAATGCGCTGCTGCCGTTCGCCGCGGCGTTTGCCTTCGTCGCCGAGACGACGTCGATCCTCTTGATTACGGAAAACTTCCTGGGATGAAAGATCGGGGCCGGGCGACGTGCGCCGCGAGCCGGGCCCGCGGCGGGTGCGGTCTGAAGCTGTTGGTTTTGCTGACGGTCATGGGCGCGGGCCTGGCGCTCGGTTGGATGGCCTTGCTGCCGGTTCTTTTCGTCCAAGCCGTGCGCGAGCGCACCGGATTCGACGCGGAAGTGGCCAGTCTCTCCGCCAATCCGTTCACCGGCAGGGTGTCGCTGCGCGGTTTGGTGCTGACCAATCCGCCGACCTTTCCGTTCCGCGACGGTCTCCACCTCCGTTCGCTCGAGGCCGATGTGGAGATGACCTCGCTGCTGGGGGAACGCCTCGTGATCGCGACGTTGGCCGTCGATGTGCGCCAATTCACCTGGGTCAGGCGCGCGGTCGGCCCGACCAACGCCGAAGCCTTTCGCGCCAACTTGGCCGGCCCGGTGCCCACGCCGCCCCCGGCGAAATCCCCCGTGCTGATCAAGGATCTGCGCCTGCAACTCGATACTTTGATCCTTGCCGACTACGCGGAAGCCAAACCCCGCGTGCAAACGCACCCGCTGGCTTTCGACCAACGCTTCCGGGGCGTCTCGACCCCGGGGCAACTCTTGGTCCCGGCGGTCCTGCGCGTGCTGGTGGAGCGGAACGTGGCCGGTGGCTTGCTCCCGTTCTTGCCCCCCGGGTTTAAGGCCCAGGTGGTCGAGGCGGCGCGCGGCGCCGAAACCGGGCGGCGCTCCGAAACCCCGACGCCGGCCGAACCTTTCCGGGGTTTTCTCGACAAGCTTGAAGAAACGCGGAAGCCGTAGTTACAGTGTTCGCTTTTTCCATGAATTCTCCGCACGAAACCTCCGCCACCCCGCCTACCGATCCGGCCTCGCCTGCCTCCACCGAAGCTGCGTCCGCGCCTGATGCCGCAGCCTTGCTCGCGGCGGCCAAAAAAGAGGCGGCCGACAACTTCGACCGTTTCATGCGCACCGCCGCCGATCTGGAGAACCTGCGCAAACGCACGCTCCGCGAGAAAGAGGAGCTCCGCCTCTACTCTTCGTCGCGCGTGCTCGAGGACCTCCTGCCGGTCATGGACAATCTCGCGCTCGGCCTCGGTGCCGCGAAGCAGCCCAATGCCGATCTCAAGACCCTCACCGGCGGCGTCGATATGGTCCTCACCCAGCTGAAAAGCGCGCTGGCCAACCACGGCCTCAAGGAGGTCAACCCGGTCGGCCTCCCGTTCGATCCGCACCAACACGAGGCCCTTTCCCACGCGGAAAGCGCCGCCGTGCCCGCCGAACATGTCCTCTCCGTCGTCCGCATCGGCTACGTCCTCAACGGCCGGCTCCTGCGCCCCGCGTCGGTCGTCGTGTCGAGCGGCCCGGCCAAACCCGTCGTCATCTAAACTTTTTTCCTGCGGCTGACGCGGGTCACTGCGCGGCATCTCCCCGATCACTATGGCGAAGGAAGACTACTACGAACTGCTCGGCGTCCAAAAAGGCGTGACCGAGGAAGAACTCAAGAAGGCCTACCGCAAGAAGGCGGTGCAATTTCACCCGGACAAGAATCCGGGCAACAAGCAGGCGGAGGAGACGTTCAAGAAAGTCTCCGAGGCTTACGAGGTGTTGAAAGATGCCGACAAGCGCGCGGCCTACGATCGCTACGGCCACGCGGCGTTTCAGGGCCCGGGCGGCGGCGGTCGCGGTCCGGCGACCGGTGGCGGCGGTGGGTTCCACGATCCCTTCGATATTTTCCGCGAGGTCTTCGGCCAGCAGGGTCGCGGCGGCGGCGGGGGCGGTGGCGGCGGTGGCGGGATTTTCGACGAGATGTTCGGCGGTGGCGGGGGTGGCGGCGCAGACCGCGACGGCTCCGATCTCCGCTACGATCTCGAAATCACCCTCGAAGAGGCGGCCAAGGGCGTGGAGAAGGAGATTTCTTTCCGCAAGGCGATGACCTGCGAACGTTGCACCGGCTCGGGCGCGGAGCCCGGTTCGAAGCGCGTGACCTGCCCGACCTGCCGCGGCGCGGGCCAGATCCGCCGCTCGGGCGGCATCATCACGTTTACCCAGGCCTGCCCCACCTGCGGCGGCACCGGCCAGAAGATCGAGAAGCCCTGCACCGTGTGCCGCGGCGAAGGCCGCACCCCGCAGACGACCAAGATCAACGTGCGCATCCCCGCCGGCGTCGAAACCGGCTCCCGGCTCCGCTCCAGCGGCAACGGCGAGGCGGGCTCGTCGGGCGGTTCGCCGGGCGATCTCTACATCGTGCTCTCGGTGAAGGACCACGAGCTCTTCGAGCGCGAGGGCGATGCGCTGCGCTGCGAGATTCCGATCAAGTTCACGCTCGCGGCCCTCGGCGGCAGCATCGAGGCGCCGACGCTTTTCGGCAAAGTCTCGCTCAAGATCCCGGCCGGCACCGCCAGCGGCACCACCTTCCGGCTGCGCGAAAAAGGCATGCCGTCCCTGCGCGGCGGCCGGCAGGGCGACCAACTCGTGCGCGTGCAGGTCGAGGTGCCCTCGTCGCTCACCGCCGAGCAACGGAAGCTGCTCGAGGATTTCGCCCGCGTGAGCGGCGACGCCGCCGAGCCGACCTCGAAGAGCTTTTTCGAGAAGGCGAAGAAGTTTTTCTGAGCCGGCAGGCTGCGGTTGCCCGCGAAACACGCGGGTGAACGCGAATTACAACCGGATAAACAATCCGACCACCGGAAGGTTTAATCGGGAATCGGCTAACGAAGGCGTCGCGCCTCTCCGCGATTCGCGTTCATTCGCGCAATTCGCGGGCCCGCTTTTGCATCGTCCCGGCCGGGTGCCGCGTCGTGGCTCGCGATTTTCGGGCCAGGCGCGGATAAAATCTTCCTTCGCCCGGCAACCCGCCCTATGTCTCTGCCCCGTGTCCGATCCGCTGTTGGAAAATCCGAAATTGCTCACTCTCGACGCGGCGGTGGCCGCCCGGGCCAAGCTGCGCGCGGCGGGGAAGCCGTTGGTTTTGACCAACGGCGTGTTTGATCTCCTGCACACCGGGCACCTCCATTATCTGAAGGAAGCCCGGCGATCGGGCGAGGCGCTCTACGTCGCCATCAACAGCGATGCCTCGGTCAAGGCCATCAAAGGTCCCGGCCGGCCGGTTCAAGACGAGCAGCAGCGCGCCTATGCGCTCGGCGCGCTCTGGTTCGTGTCGGGCGTCATCATCTTCGACCGCCCCCGCCTGACGGCGGAAATCACCGCGCTCGCGCCCGACATCTACTGCAAAGCCGGCGATTACTCCTTGGAGAAACTGGACGCGGGCGAGCGCGCCGCGCTTCAAAGCGTGGGCGCCGAGATCAAGTTTCTCCCGTTCTTGCCCGGCTTCAGCACCACCGCGCTGATCGCCAAAATCAAGGCGGCCGGGGAAATCTGAAGGCCATGCGCGTGGTGATTCTCGGCTCCGGCCGCGGCTCCAACGCCGAGGCGATTCTCCTCGCCCAGCAGGCCGGGAAACTCGGGGGGGCGCGCGCGGTGGCGATTTTTTCCGACCGGCCCGACGCGGGAATTCTCGCGCTCGGCGCGCGGTTCGGCGTGCCGGCGGAGTATGTCGATCCCGCGCCGTTCCGGACCAAGCTCGAGGGCGAAGGCGAGGCGCGGTTCATCGCGGCGGTGCGCGCCGCGCAGCCGGACTTGGTCGTGCTCGCGGGCTTCATGCGCGTGATCAAGCCGGGATTTCTCGGCGCGTTTGCCGGCAAGATCATCAACCTGCATCCCAGCTTGCTGCCGAGTTTCCCCGGGCTCGACGGCATCGGGCAGGCGTTTCGGCGCGGCGTGAAAGTTGCCGGCTGCACCGTGCACGGCGTCACGGCCGAGGTGGACGGCGGCCCCATTCTCGACCAGGCGACGGTGCGGGTGGAGCAGGGGGAGACGCTCGCGAGTCTCGCCGCCAAGATCCACGCCGCCGAGCACGTCTTGTTGCCCGCGGTGATCGCGCGGCTCAGCGAGGCGCCGACGATGCCGGACGCACGACGTTCGCCCGCTTAGCCACTGGCCCCGGCCGGGCTGCGGCGCGTTGACCTCGTCACCCTCCGCCCGTATCGCCTCTGCGCTCCGATGAAACTTCGCCCGCTGCTCCTCGTTCTGGCTGCTGTCGGCTTGGTCATCGGCTTCACGTTATGGCTGCGGGGCCCGGCCGGTCCGACCGTATCCACCGCGTCGGCCGCGGCGTTGGCACAGAGTCTTGCCCCCGCCCCGGCGGCGATGGCTGCCGCCCTCGCGATCAACGACCCCCGCGAGCGCGCCCGCGCGTTCGGCGTTTCTTTCCCAAAACTCGTAGCCGCCGATTTCGACTCCGCGCTCGCCGAGCTCCGCCGCCTCCCTCTCGGCCCCGACCGCGACCTCGCGCTTTTTCTCCTCCTCGACTCGCTTCACCGCCGCGACGCCGACCGCGCCCTCGCGCTCGCCACCGAGCTCGTCGCCACGCGCGAGCAGAGCGCGATCTACAGCGTCATGTTCGACACGTTTGCCCGCGAGAATCCGGCCGTCGCCGCGCAGCGCCTCGCGCTCGTCCCCGCCGGACCCGGCCGCGAAAACGCCCTCCGCGCCCTCGCCAGCGCGTGGCTCTGCACCGATACGATGGCCGCGCTCGCCTGGGCGCAGGGCCTGCCCGTTGCCGACCGCGAGCCCGCGCTCGAAAGCGCCCTTCACGAACTCGCTTTCAGCGATCCGCTCCAGGTCATCGACGTCGCGCAAAAATCTCTCGGCGGCCCGGCTCTCGAGCGAACGGTATTCAACGCGCTGCAAAAAATCACCGCCGCCGATCCCGCCGCCGCCGCCGGCCTTGTGACTTTGCTCCCGCCCGGCGACACCCAGACGCGCGCGGCCCTCGCCGTGGCGCGCGGCCTCGCGGAAAGAAATCCGCCCGCCGCACTCGCGTTCGTCGCCACGCTCCCCGCCGGCGCCGCGCAAACGCTCGCGCTCA
>JBDNFZ010000148.1:0-4568 GCA_041689555.1 Opitutaceae bacterium
AAGCCGCAGATGCCGGTGATGAGGATGCGCATGGAGGGGAAGGATTGCGGGGAAAGCGCGGGGCGGGAAGGGGATTTTTTAGGCGGTCGGAGATCGGGCGGTGCCACGGCTTTCCGGTTTGGTTCCGTAAGGGTAGGCTGCCAGCTTGCCGGCGCTGTTTGAGCGCGAGCGGGCTCGCGGCCTACGGGTTCCGCGAGTTGCGAACCTAAACCGGAAAGTCGTGCGGGCGGGCCCGGAGGTCCCGCCGCCACCTTGACGCGCGAGGTGCCGGGCATTTGGCTCGACGCGCATGAGTCAATTGCGCGCGGATTACAAGGCGGTGTGGACGTCGCTCTCCACGACCAAAGAAGACGCCTATATGGTCGTCTCGGGCTATACGGACGAGGAGAAGTTTCACGCCGACGCCGAGGATACGCTGGAGATCCTGCGCGCCACCACGGGGATCAAGCCGGACGACATTTTCCTGGAGATCGGCTGCGGGGTGGGCCGGGTCGGGCGGGTGCTGGCCCCGTTGGTGGGGGAATGGATCGGCTGCGATGTCTCGCCGAATATGCTGACGTTGGCGGCGCGGCGGCTGATCGGGTTGCCCAACGCGCGGCTCCAGGAAATCTCGGGCTACGACCTGCAGCCGATTCCGGATGCCTCGGTGGACGTGGTCTACACGACGGTCGTGTTCATGCATCTGGAGGAGTGGGATCGCTACACGTATGTGCTGGAGGCGATGCGGGTGCTGAAGCCGGGCGGACGTTTTTATTGCGACAACGCGGACATCGCGTCGGACGCGGGCTGGGCGATGTTTGAGGCGAGCCGGAAGATTTCGCCGTCGGCGCGACCCTCACACATCTCGAAATGTTCTTCGGTGCCGGAGATCGACGCTTTCCTGCGGCGTGCGGGATTCACCGGGGTGAAAGTCGCGACCCGACCGATGTGGGTCTATGGCTGCGGGGTGAAGCCGTAGAGAGGCCGTTTTTTCACCGCGAATGGACACGAATGGACGCGAAATCGGAGAGCGGGCCGGACGCGGGAGTGCGGCGGCGCGGGGCGCGCCCGTGAAGCGCGATGTGAACGCCGGAGCCCGGTGCAGCGTGCAGATTTCGACATGCCGCACAGGCGGCCGGAGCTGAAATGCAAGGATTCTCCTTCATCCAAGATCTTGCGGTGGTCCTGATCGTGGCGGGGCTCGTCGGCTGGGTGTGTCAACGCCTGGGGCTCTCGGTCGTCGTGGGTTTCCTCGTCGCGGGGATGGTGGTGGGGCCCTACGTCCCGCCGTTCGCGCTGGTGACGGATATCGGGCGGATCGAGACGCTGGCGCAGGTGGGTCTGGTCTTTTTGATGTTCTCGATCGGGCTGGGGTTGAGTTTGCGAAAAATGCACCGGTTGGGGGTCGGCCTGCTGCTGGCGGCGGGCATCGGAGCGTTGCTGATGTATTATTTTTCCCGGCTTCTGAGCGCGGCGCTCGGTTGGAGCACGACGGAGGGCCTTTTCCTGGCGGGGATGCTGATGGTGTCGTCATCGGCGATCATCGGGAAAATTCTCCATGAGACGGGGGCGACCCACGAACGGACGGGGCAGCTGGCGATGGGAGTTTCGGTTTTGGAGGACATCGTCGCGGTGGTGATGTTGACGCTGTTGACCTCGCTGGTGCGGGTCGGCGGCGCGGCGGAAGGGGCGGCGGGTTTGGGGCAGACGCTCTGGCACTTCGGCGCATTCGTGGCGCTGACGGGACTTGCCGGACTGTTGCTGGTGCCGTGGCTGCTGAAGCGGATGAGCATCTCGGCCAACGAAGAGCTGCAGACGCTGGGCTTGGCGGCGCTGTTGTTCGGCCTCGCGGTGTTGGCGCAACGGTCGGGGTATTCGCTGGCGCTCGGGGCGTTTTTGCTCGGTGTGATCGTCGCGGAGACGCCGCACCGGCACCAAGTGGAGCGGACCTTCGCGGGAATGCGGGACGTGTTCAGCGCGGTGTTTTTCGTGGCGATCGGGATGCAGATCGACGTGCGCGAATTGGGAGCGAACGCGGGTTTGGTCGCGGGGCTGACGGCATTCGTGCTCGTCGCGCGGCCGCTGGCGGTGGCGACGGGGCTGACCCTGATCGGAACGCCGCCGAAGGACGCGCTGGGCACGGGCCTGAGGGTGACGCCGATCGGGGAATTTTCGTTCATCATCGCCCAGATGGGGATCGGGGCGGCGCTGGTGCCGCCGAGATTCTATCCGCTTGCGGTGGGCGTGTCGCTGCTGACGTCGCTGGTGGCGCCGGCGCTCTCGCGGCGTTCGGAGATGATCGCGGACCGGGTGATGGCGCGGCAGCCGCGTTGGTTCGCGGCGTGGTTGCTCTACTATCAAGGCTGGTTGGAGCGGATGCGACTGGAGCAGAAGCGCAGCGCGCTGTGGCAATTGAGCCGGAAGCGATTTGTGCAAATCGGCGTGGAGATGCTGGCGGTGAGCGGACTCTTGGTTTTCTCACGGCAGATTCTCGGCTGGGTCGAAGCGTGGTTGGGTCGGGACTGGGGCGTCGCGCACGGACCGGAGATCGGATTTTGGACCGTGTTGGCGCTGGTGCTTCTGGCCCCGTTGGTGGCGATCTGGCGGAACTGTTCGGCGTTGGCGCTGTTGTATGCGCAGGTCTCGACGCAGGGCCATCCGCGTGCGGCGAAGCTGGCGCCCGTGGTGGAGACGGGGCTGAAGGGGATCGCCGCGGCGGGACTCTTTTTCTGGTTGGTCGCGATTCTGCCCGCAGAAGGCACGGCGCGGTGGCTGTTGCTGGCCAGCGCGCTGGTCGCGGTCGCGGCACTGGGGTTGTTCCGGCGCAAGCTGATCTTCTGGCACAGCCAACTCGAGGTGGAGTTGAACAGCGTGATCGAGGTCGGGGATAACCGCATGACGGCGACGACGGCTCCTTGGCTCAAGCCGCATAGCGAGTGGCACCTGCAGATGATCGATTGCACGCTGCCCGATCTGGCGGACTGCCAAGGGCGGAGCATCGCGGAGTTGGCGCTGCGCACGCGCTCGGGTTGCTCGGTCGTCGGGATCGAGCGGCAGGGCTTCATGATCCCGCTGCCGACCCCGGCGGCGGTGCTCTACCCCAGGGACAAGGTGCTGCTGCTGGGCACACCCGGGCAGGTGCGCGCGGGCCGGGAGATTCTCGGGGCGGTGTCGGGCGCTCCGGTGGCGGACTCGTTGTTCGAGGAAATCCGGATGGAGGCGTTGATCGTGTCGCCGACGAGTGGCGCGGCGGGGCAGACCCTCGGGGAGATCTCGCCGTCGCAAAACCACCGCGTGCAGATCGCGGGTCTGAATCGGCGCGGGCTACGGATCCTGAATCCGGGGGCGAACGAGCGGGTGGGGGCCGGGGACGAGTTGCTTACTCTCGGGGCGATCGAGCCGCTGCGGCAGTTTCGCTCCTGGCTGCGGATGCCGCGCCCGGAAGCCGGTCCCCAGGGATAGGCGACGGGCACAAAAAAGCGCACCGTTCCAGGTGCGCCGGTCAGGGGCAGGGCGAGGGCGGTCAGTTGGCGCCGGGGGTGTTTTTTGCAGCGTCGGACTTTTTGGCTTCGACGGGTTTTTCGGCCTCGGGTTCTTCCTTGGAGGCTTGCTTGAACTCCTTGATCGATTGACCGAGGCCCTTGGCGAGCGAAGGGAGCTTCGAACCGCCGAAGAAGATCAGCACGATCACCAGGATGACGATCAACTCGGTGGTGCCGATACCGGCGATGGCGAGAAACGGGGCGGGAGCGTTCATGGCGGGGAACGTAGGCCGGGGGGAGGGGCTGTAAAGGGGGAAAGCGATTTTGGCGGTCCGAGGACACGGCTCTCCGGTTTGGTTCGGTAAGCGGAGGCTGCCAGCTCGCCGGCGCGGTTTGAGCGCGAGCGAGGTCGCGGCTTACGGGTTCCGCGAGTTGCAAACCCAAACCGGAAAGCCGCGGGGCCGCGGAAACCGACTTCAGCGCGCGGGGAAAACCACCTCATCGCCGACAGCGGGAAGGCCGTCGATCAGCGTCGTGCCGAGCGTGCGGCCGCGGCGATAGGCGGAAGCCCGGAGGCGGGCGGTGGGTTGGAGGGTATCGGTGCGGGCCAGCAGTTCGGCCCCAACGGGCAGGGCGGGGGCGCGGGCGGCGAGATCGACGATCACGAGCGCGAGCACGGGGTCGACGGCGAGCACCCGACCGACGATGAGATTGGTGCTGGGATCAAGACCGCGCGTTGAGCCCGGTGGAGACGGCGCGACCGCCGGGCCCGTCCGACAGCCAAGGGCGAAAAAAAACACCGCCAGCGGCAGGAGCGCGCGGGCGGTGCGGGACATGGCGGGAGCCGAGGCGGCCGGTGCGGACGTTACCTGGTGTCGGATTTCGGACCGGGAATCGCGGGGGTGAAACCCGGAAGGCCGGGACCGCCGGGCAAACCGGGGAGACGGGCGGTGGTGGCGATCTTCAGGAGGTTCTGCGCGTTGTCGATTTGTTCGGCGTCGAAGAAACCGTGGAGCTGGCGGATGCGCGTCGGATGGCGCATTTTCCGGAGGGCCTTGGCCTCGATCTGGCGGATGCGCTCGCGGGTGACCTTGAATTGCTTGCCGA
>JBDNFZ010000149.1:0-2819 GCA_041689555.1 Opitutaceae bacterium
CCTTCACCCGCAAGCGCGACCTCGGGCAACCCGAGCCCCGCGAGGAAGGCGGCGAGTTGTTCGCTGCGGACGGCGAGATTCCAAGTGCCGGCCAATTTCGGCTGCCCCGCCGCGTAGTCGACGTGGGTCGTGAACAACGGCTCGACCGCCGCGCCACGCATCAGGCCGATCTTAACCGAGATTTTTTCCCCGGCGGTGGGCGCCGACTGGGACAGCGCGACCTCGAGTTTCACCCGATCTTTCGGGAGACCGGGTCCCGTGGCGCCGGCGTCGCCGACGATTTCGACCGCATCGATACGGAGGTCGGCGGTCGTGCGGATACGGATCTCGCCCGAAGCCTCCGCCGTCGCAAGGGCCGCGGCTTTACGCGCATCGGCGAAGCTAACCGTCCACTTGATCGTGCCATACTCGCCGGGGGCGATCCCGCCGCCCGTCAGAGCAAGAGTCGCGGATCGGTCATCGGGCAAAAGCACGCGCGCTTCGACATCGAGGCTTCCAAGACGGACCTCGCCGGGCAGACGGATCGCGTTCAGCACGCCCGCAAACGGCGCAAGCGCGGCCTCGGCGGTCACGGGGGTCTGCTTGGTGGACGGCTGGCGCGCGTCGATCTCCACGCCGCGCATAGCGACGCGCGCGACCGTGATACGACGGCCCTTAAGGTAGTCCATCGCCGTGTAGTCCACCGCGATCTCCGGCGCTACGATAACCAAGCCGTCTTGCACTATCCTTAGATTTTGAATTCTCGCGGCACTCAGCCCAACGGAAACGGAGCCGACCTCGGCCTTCAGACCGGACTGGCCGGCCAAGGCGCGACGGACGGCCCAAGTCTGGACCCCGGACGTGAAGGCCAGCACCACGCCGACGAGCAAGAGCGCGGCGAGGCCACCGAGGATGAGGAGCGGAAGCTTGAGTCGTTTCATGGCTTGAAAAATACGTGGAGGATCGAGTGCGCGGGGATGGACGCCGATGACAAGCTTGGGTTCCAAACCAGAGCAGGGTTTCCGGTAAATCCGGGCGAAACCTCCCGCCTTCTCGAATCAAAAACGCTCGTTATCCCGCCACCCGGTTCATCCGTCGCGCCAAGTCCACGTCGAGCGCCGTCACTTTTCCTCCGGCGTCGTGGGTGCTGAGCCGCACCGCTACCGTCTTATAGATGTTCATCCATTCCGGATGATGGTTCAGCGCCTCCGCCTCGAAGCCCGCCCGCACCATGAACGCGAGCGCGTCGCGAAAATCCTTAAACCCAAAAGTCTTCGCCAGGGCGTCGTGCTCCCACGTCCAACCCGGCAGGGTCTTCAACTCTAGGGCGATTTTCTTCGCCGTCAGGGCCTTTTTCATAGCCTACCCTCCCCCGGGCTTCCCCCTTGTCAAACTTCGGGCCGACCACCTAGCCTCCGCCCTTTCGCATGGCCGAACCCATTTCCACGCCCGCCGCGCCGGGCCCCGTGCCCGCCCACGTCGCCATCATTATGGATGGCAACGGCCGCTGGGCCAAGGCGCGCGGTCTCCCGCGCATCGAGGGTCACCGCCGCGGCGTCGAGACGGTTCGCACCACCACGTTCGCCGCCCGTGATCTCGGGGTGAAGGTCCTTACCCTTTACGCCTTCTCCATCGAAAATTGGAAACGCCCCCAGGACGAGGTCGGAGGCCTGATGGGCCTGCTCGAATACTACCTCAAAAAGGAACTCGCCACGTTCATCCGCGACCGCGTCCGTTTCCGCACCATCGGCCGCACCGCCGACCTGCCCGCAGGCATCCAAACGTTGCTGCACGATACCATCGAGGCCACGCGCCGCTTCAACGACTACACCCTCGTCCTCGCCTTGAACTACGGCGCCCGCACCGAGGTCGTCGACGCCGCCCGAGCCTACGCCGCCGCCGTCGCCGCCGGCCGCGAGAATCTCAACGACGACTCGTGGGCCGCGTTCAACCGCTACCTCGCCACCGCCGATCTGCCCGATCCGGACCTCGTCATCCGCACCTCCGGGGAGACGCGCATCAGCAATTTCCTTCTCCTGCAGGCCGCCTATGCGGAGTTCGTCTTCACGCCTACGCTTTGGCCGGACTTCACGAAGGCCGACCTCGCCGCCGCCATCGCCGATTACAACCGCCGCGAACGCCGCTTCGGCCTCACCAGCGAGCAACTCAATTCCCCGCCCGTCGCCCACCGGTCTTAGCCTTCCCCAAGCGTGCGCCAGCGTCTCCTTAGCACCATCGTCCTTTGGGCTTTCATCGGCCTCACCCTTTGGTTCTTCCGCACCCCGGGCGCACTCGTGCTGCTCACGATGGTCTCCGCATTCACCTTGCGCGAGTTCTTCGGCCTGATGCGCGGCGCCGGCTACGCCCCGTTCTCCAACTTTGGTATTTTCTTCGGTGTCCTCATCACCCTGTCACCTTGGATCGAAGCCCACTTCGGCCGGCCGACGCATCCGCTGCTGGCCCTCGCGACCGTGGTGTTCGCCATTCGTCTTCTCGGCGAGCGCACTCCGGAAAACCGCGTCGAGTCCCTCGCCACCACGATCTTCGGCCTCGTTTACGTCGGCGTCCTTCTGCAATACCTCGTCCGCATCGTCACGCCGCTGCCCGGCGATACCGTCAGCGCCGACGGTCGCCTCCTCCTTTGCCTTTGGCTCATCGCCGTGGCCAAGTTCTGCGATGTCGGCGCGCTCCTCACCGGGCTTGCCGTCGGCCGCCATAAGATGGCCCCGCATATCAGCCCCAAAAAAACCTGGGAAGGCGCCGCCGGCGGCATCGTGACCTCGATGGGCGTGGGCGCCCTTATCGCTTGGTTGGCCCGTGACAATTTTCCCCCGCACCTC
>JBDNFZ010000150.1:0-4957 GCA_041689555.1 Opitutaceae bacterium
CAAAATCGCGGTGTTAACTACAGAGACGAGTGGGGGGACGGAAAGTTGTGGGCGAGGGAAAAGGACCGCCGCCGCCGACAGACCCCCGTCGCCGAGCGAGTCGCGACAACGGCGTTTGCACCCCGGGCCGGCGCCGCCAAGAGTGGCGGGGCTGTGCACTACGACGTCGTAATCGCGGGCGGGGGATTTGCCGGGGCTTACTGCGCGCGGGCGCTGGGCCGGGCGCTGGGGCGCGAGGAGGGCGAGCGGCGTGTGGCGCTCATTGCAGAGCGCAACGTGCTCGTTTTCCAGCCGATGCTCGCCGAGGTGGTGGGCTCGTCGCTCAATGCGACCGACGTCGTCAATCCGCTGCGGCAATTCTGTCGCGGGGTGAACGTGCTGCAGGGCGCGATCCAGCACATCGACTGGGCGAAGAAGAAAATCACGCTCGATGGCGGACGCTTCACGCGGAACCACGTCGTGACCTTTACCCAGCTCGTCCTCGCGCTGGGCAGCGTGACGGATCTGACGGCGGTGCCGGGGATGTCGGACCATGGATGGCCGATGAAAAATGTGGCGGATGCGCTGCGGTTGCGCGCGGTGATCATCAACCGGCTGGAGGAGGCGAATCTCGTGGAGGATGCGGCGGTGCGACGACGGTTGCTCACGTTTGTCGTCGTCGGCGGCGGTTATACGGGGGTGGAGACGGCGGGCCAGATGCTGGATTTTGTGCGCGGTGCGCGCGGGTTCTACACCAATCTCCGCGACACGGAACCGCGGGTGATTCTGGTTCACAGTCGCGGGCAACTGCTCGCCGAGATCGGCGCGGCTCTCGGGGGTTACGCGGCGGAGGTGCTCGAGCGCAACGGCGTGGGCGTGCGGCTCAACACCCGCGTCTCGGAGGTGACGGCGACGCGGGTGATTTTCGAAGGCGGTGATTTGATCGACGCCAACACGGTGGTGACGACCATCGGCAGCGCTCCGAATCCCGTCGTCCTCGGACTGTGCGCGCAACTCGGCATCGTCGCCGAGCGGGGCCGGATGGCGACGACGTCCGCGATGAGCGTGCCGGGCCACGACGGTCTCTGGGCCGCGGGCGACTGCGCGGCGGTGCCTTGGAACGACCGGGGCGAAGCAAAGATCGCCCCGCCTACGGCGCAGCTCGCGCTCCGGCAAGGAACGATTCTCGGGAAAAATCTCGCCCGCGTGCTGCGCGGGGGCGAGCCGCTGCCGTTCACGTATCGTTACATGGGCCAGCTCGCGACCATCGGCCGGCACGAAGCGGTGGCCGAGGTGATGGGTTTTCATTTTCGGGGTTTCTTCGCGTGGTGGTTGTGGCGCACGATCTATCTCTCGAAACTGCCGGGCACGCTGAGAAAGCTTCGCGTGGTGATCGACTGGACCTTCGATCTGATCTTCCCCCGCGACATCAGCGTGCTGTCGCCTCCGCCGGAAGAGCCGCTGCGCTCGATCCACCTCGAGCAGGGCGAGGAGCTGTTTGCGAGCGGCGAGCGTTGCCGGGCGTTTTTCTACGTGAAGGCGGGCAGCCTGATATGCGAACGCGCGGGCGCGGAGCCGCAGGTGCTGCCGGCGGGGAGCGTGATCGACGGGGACTACGCCGGCGCGGACAACTGCTGGACCTCCACGCTGAAGGCCCGCGAGCGGACCGACGTCGTCGTCTTCCGCGGGCGCGCGCTGGAGTTGCTCCGCGGCGGCCTGCGACTGGTGAAACGCTAGCGGTCGGGCGCATTCGGATTGGTTTCGCAGGCGCCGCCGCGCAGGATCGCGCGCATCCCCCTTCCATGCTTAATCCGTTTCCGGGTCTAGTTCTGCTCCTGCTCGCTGTGGTCTCGCCCGCTTGGGCGCGGGAGAAACCGCGTCACGTCGTGCTCGTGACGATCGACGGCCTGCGCTGGCAGGAGGTGTTTCGCGGGGCGGAGGAGGCGTTGATGACGACGGACAAGATCGCGGGCGGCGGCGTGCCGGCGGGATCGCTCACGGCGCTGAAGGCGGATTTCCTCGCGGCGTCGCCGGAGGAGCGGCGGCGGAAGTTGATGCCGTTTTTCTGGGGCACGCTGGTGCCGGGCGGCCAGGTTTTCGGGAATCGCGATCGCGGCAGCGTGGCGCGCGTGCTCAACACGGAGTATGTCTCCTATCCGGGCTACAACGAACTGCTGACGGGCGCGGCCGATCCGCTGATCACTTCGAACACGCCGATTCCCAACCGTAACGTAACGGTGCTCGAATGGCTCAACGGTCGGCCCGGTTTCGAGGGTCGAGTGGCGGCGGCGGCGGCGTGGCGCGTGTTTGCGCCGATCCTCAATGTCGGCCGCAGCCGGTTGCCGCTGTTTGTGACGCAGCAACGCTCCGCAGCGGGCGCGGTTTCGCCGCGCATCGCGGAACTCGAGCGCATGATGGACGATATCCCGCCGATCACGCCGGACGAAAATTTCGACGCCTTTGTCGCCTACGCGGCGGCCGAGATGTTCGAGACGAAGCGGCCCCGCGTGTTTTTATTCGCGCTCGGCGAGCCCGACGAATGGGCGCACGCGCGGCGCTACGACCGCTATCTCGAATCGATCCGGCGCTGCGACCGGTTTATCCGGCAGCTCTGGGAAAAAATCCAGGCCGACCCCGAGTATCGCGGCCGCACGAGCCTCGTGTTGTGCTCGGATCACGGACGCGGGGTGACGCCGGAGG
Organism: Opitutaceae bacterium; assembly: GCA_041689555.1. Lineage (GTDB taxonomy): Bacteria > Verrucomicrobiota > Verrucomicrobiia > Opitutales > Opitutaceae > Tous-C4FEB. Next base: position 2,680 of record JBDNFZ010000150.1, read on the forward strand.
ATTGGACGGGGCACTCCAAAAAAATCCCGCATTCCGACGAGACGTGGATCGCGGCTTACGGCCCCGGGGTGCCGGCGTTGGGCGAGCGCGGCGCGGTGGCCGAGGTGCATCAGGCGCAGGTCGCCGCGACGGTGGCGGCGCTGGTGGGCGAGGACTTTCGCGCGGCGTTTCCGGTGGCGGCGCCGGCGATCGCGGACGTGGTGGACGGGCGAAAAGCGAATTAGCCGAGCGCCTCGCGCACGAGCCCGGCGATGGCGGGGGGCAGGGTGAGCCCGGTGGCCGCGTGTTGGGCGGCGGGGCTCAGCTTGCGCCAGGTTTTCTTCAGAATATCGACGAATTTTTCGCGCGGGTAGTCCGCGTGTTGCACGGCGAACGCGGAGATTTCGTTTTCCAAAAAAACGAGCACGGCGGCGTCTTCGAGGGCCTGGGTGCCGGGATTGGTTTTGAGGCCGGTCTTGGAAACCCACGTGGCGACATCGTCAGCCTCGGCGGCGGGGACGCCGGCTTCGATGAGGAGGGCGCGGGCGCGCTCGGCCTGTTTAACATAAAGCGAACGGCGCCAAGCGAGGTAGCCGACTTTGCCCTCGGGGAACGTGGCGCGCGGCGTGAGCCAGCGTTCGAGATGTTGGCAACGGGCGGCGAGCCGGAGGTGCGGCGAGGCGTCGGGCACGAGGCGGGCGACCCACGCTTCGACGCGTTCGCCGTAGACGAGCTCGGCGGGCTGGCCTTCGGCGGTGCGCGCGGGATCGGCGGCGTGGGCGGAGTCGATGAGTCGGCGGGCGCGGGCGTAGGCTTCCATGGCGGCGGCGGAGTCGAAACGGTTGCACGGGCCGGGGCAAGCGACAGGTTGGCGGGGTTATGCCTTCGCCACGGCTTTCCGCTTTGGGTTTGCAACTCGCGGAGCCTGGAGGCCGCGAGCCCGCTCGCGCTCAAACAGCGCCGGCAAGCCGGCAGCCTACCCTTGCGGAACCAAACCGGAAAGCCGTGATGCCTGCGCCCCCGGTGTGCCAGAAATGCGGGGTCTGCTGTTTTTCGCAGTCGGAGCAGTTTGTGCGTGTGACGGGCGACGATTGGACGCGGTTGGGCGAGGCGGCCGAGGGCGTCGCCCATTTTATCGGACCCGGTTACCGGGCGTTTATGAAAATGCGCGGCGGGCACTGTGCGGCCCTCGATCTGCGGACGACGGCGGAGGGTGCGTCGGAGTTTTTCTGCACCGTCTACGAGCGCAGGCCGCAAGTCTGCCGGGACCTTGCGCGCGGTTCGCCGGAATGCGCCGGGGAGTTGGCCCTGAAGGCGGCGCGCCCTGGACGGTGCGGTGTCGGCTTAGACCAACGTCCCGTAAAATCTGAGCTTTGATCCGAGGTTGGAAAATCCGAGGTAACCGCGAATGGACGCAAAGAGACGCGAATGAAAACCCTGATTCGCCACGGCCCGGTCCACGCATCGGCCAATGCCGGGATCTCCGGGCAAAAGACCTCTCCCACTGCTCCGATATTCGCGTGCAGTCGTGTCCACTCGCGGTTCTCAACCGCAGGTTGCCGACGGGAAAGTCCATTTCTCACGGGACATTGGTATCGGGTGGAAACAGCGGAAGAGTTGCCCGCGAATTGCGCGAATAGGCGCGAAAGCGGAGGGGGCCGACGCTTTTCCCCGGTTCCGGATTCCCCCCTTCGGCGGCTCAGACGGCGGCGGCGGCGATGCGGGCGCGGAGGGGTTCGTCGGGGAGGCGGCCGGTGCCGGCGCGGAGGTTGTCGCGCAGGTGTTCGACTTTCGAGGTGGCGGGGATCGCGACGGTCATCGCCGGGTGGGAGATGACGAATTTGAGGAGGAGTTGCGCCCAGCTCGTGCAGTCGATCTCGGCGGCCCACGCGGGCAGGGGTTTGGCGCGGAGGGAGCGGATGAGTTCGCCGCCGGCAAAGGGGCGGTTGGCGATGACGGCCACGCCCCGGTCACGGGCGAGAGGGAGGAGATGTTTTTCCGCGTCGCGCTCGCCGACGGAGTAGTTGATCTGCACGAAATCGACGGTCTCGCGTTCGATGAGTTTCGCGACGGCGGCGGCACCGCTGGCGGTGTAGTGGGTGACGCCGAGGTAGCGCACGAGGCCCTCGCGTTTCCAGCCGCGCAGAGTGTCGAGGTGGGTGGTGGTATCGACGAGGTTGTGGACCTGCATGAGATCGATGGGGCGGGCGCGGAGCTTTTGCAGCGAGGCGTTCATCTGGTCGATGCCGGCGGTGCGGCCGGTGATCCAGACCTTGGTGGCGACGAAGAGGTTTTCGCG
>JBDNFZ010000151.1:0-3539 GCA_041689555.1 Opitutaceae bacterium
CTCGGCGGACGAGCTCCGTCCCGGGCAACGCGGGCAGGTTTGGACCGTGTTTCGCGGCACGGAACCTGAGCCCTTTGACGTCGAGGTGACCGGTGTTGTTCGTAACGCCCTCGGACCCGGGAAGTCCCTGATTCTTTGCCTCCTCACCGATCCCCGTGTCCAGAACATGGGCGCCGTCGCCGGCATGAGCGGCAGTCCGCTTTACATCGACGGCAAGCTCGCGGGCGCCTTGAGCTACCAAGTCCAGCGTTTCGAGACCCAGCGCTACGCCGGCTTCACGCCCGCCGTTGACCTCGCCGAGGTCCGCGACAAACCCGATCTCAGCCCTTCCAAGATTCGCGCCAATCCGGTCGCACCGGTTACCTCGGCCGATCCCTTCGCACCCGATTCCCGATTTGTCGCAGCCGCCTATGCTCCCCTCCGGCCCGTGTTCAACGTGAGCGGCCTGGCGCCCGCCGTCGCCGATCTTTTTGGTCCGCGCTTCGCCGCTCTCGGCCTCGACGTTTCCGCCCTCGGGGGCAGTTTCTCCGCCCCGGCAGCCGGCGGGTCGGCTGCATCGAGCCCTGTTCAACCCGCCCTGCGCGCCGGTTCCGCCGTTTCCGTCGCGCTCGCCACAGGAGACATTACGCTCGCCGGCACCGGCACCGTGTCCCGCGTCGACGGTTCCCGCGTCACGGCCTTCGGCCACCCGATGATGTCCCTCGGCGATGTGGAACTGCCGCTCTGCTCCGCTGAGATTGTTACGATTCTCCCGTCAAATCTTCAGTCCATCAAGATCGCCAACACCGGCCCGGTCGTCGGCACGATCACGCAGGACCGACTCTCGGCCGTTTCCGGAACGCTCGGCGCGGGTCCCGCGATGATCGCGGTCGAGGTCTTGGTCGCCCCGGGCAGCGCCAACCCCCGCACGCTCCGTTTTCAAGTCGCCCGCCAAACCCAACTCACCCCCGCCTTGATCGCCGCCGGCGTCACCCAGGCCATCGTCGGCTCCAACGACGGCGCCCTCGCCTCCGGATTCCGGCTGACGAGCAATGTCCGCTTTTCGCCCACTCAAACTCTCGCCGCCCGCACGCTCCACGCCGGGCCCCAGGCGTTTGCCCGGGGCTTGAATCAGTTTGTCCAGAGCCTCGCGCAGGACCTCCAGAATCCCTACGAGAAAACATTTCCCAGTTCCGTCAGTTTCACGGTCGAGCCTTTGGCCGACAACCCCGCCGTCACCATCGACCTCTTCCAACTCTCCCGGGCCTCCGCCCGCCCCGGCGAAACCATCACCGCCACCCTCGCTTGGCGCGATTTTCAGGGCGAGGCCCGCCGCGAGGTCGTCACCCTGCCCATCGATCCCGCGTGGGCGGGCAAGTCGCTCGAGGTGATTCTCGCGCCGGGCACGACCCTCGACGAACTCACGGGCCGCCCTTCCGTCATCGCCGCCGCCACGCTCCGGAGCTTCGACTCCTACCTCGCGGCCATGCGTGACGACCGCCCCCGCGACGGTCTCAGTCTCGCCATCGTCGAAAAATCCTCGCTCTTCTCCGACGAGACGCATTCCACGCCCGAGATGCCCGGATCGTTCGAGCGCATCGCCCGCGCCTCCGACGAGGCCCGCTACCAAAGACGCGACGCCGCCGTGCCCCTGTTCGAACGCCATCTCCTGCCCGGCAAGCTCGCCAATTTCACCATCCGCCGCCCGCTCGTCATCACCGATTAGCCCTCCTCGCTCTCCGCCTTCTTCCTCGCCTTTCATGCCCGCTTCTCTCGTCGATTTTAGTTTCCTCATCCTCAGCAGGCACCTCCTCCGAATCTATCCCTTGGCGATTTTAGCGATGTTCGCCGGCCTGTTCCCCGCCGCCGCCTTCGGCGAACCTCTTTCCAAGAAAATCGACATCGATTTCTTCCGCGATGCTCCTAGCCGTAATCTTCGCGGCCTCGCCACCCGCTCCGACGGTCGCCTCGTCGCCGGTCCCGTCCTCACCGAGCTCTCCGGTCCCGCCCCCGCCGATCTCCTCTGGTGCTTCGCTCCCGTCTCCGAAAAGCAGTGGCTCATCGGGACCGGCCCCGACGGCCGCGTATTCGAGGCCACGCTCGACTACGCCGCAAATTCCTACGCCACCCGCGAACTGGCCAAGCTCGATGAGCCCCACGTGTTCACGCTTCGCCGTCTGGCCGATGGTTCGATCCTCGCGGGCACCTCGCCCAACGGCGGCCTCGTGCTTCTGCGTGAGGTAAAGATCGTCGCCCGCATCGGCCTACCCGCCGATTCGCTATTCGATCTGCTCGTGCTTTCGCCCGACTCCGTCCTCGTCGCGACCGGCAATCCCGCCCGGATCTATCGACTCGATCCGACCGTTTTCGCCACCGCGGGCGTGATGCCGGGCAAACTCACCGACGTCAAACTCCTCGCCGAAAAAGGCCTCGTTCTCTTCGGCGAAATCCGCGACCGCAACGTCCGCCGGCTCGCCCGCTACGCCGATGGCCGCGTCGTCGTCGGATCCTCCCCCAAGGGTAATATCTACGTCTTCCCCGCTCCCGCTCCCGCTGCGGCCACGGCCGCGAATCCGGTCCCGCCCGCCGCCCCGGTCCTTCTTCAGGAAAACCGCGAAGCGGAGGTCACCGATCTCCTGCCCCAGCCCAACGGCGACCTTTACGCCACGCTCGTCTTCGCCTCCTCCGGCGGCGAGTCTCGTATCAATCTCGCGCCGTCCAAGTCCAAGGAATCTTCCGACTCTGCGACCGCCACGTCCGCAGCCCTCCCCGCCTTTGCCCCTCCGGCCGAACGCTTCTCGGGCCGCAGCACGCTCGTCTATTTTCCCGCCGGCGGATTTCCCGAGGTCGTCGCAACCCGCGCCAACCTCGCCTTTTACCAGCTTGCACTCACCGGCGACACGCTCCTGATCGCCGGCGGCGAGCTCGGCGAACTCCTCGGCTACGATCTCAAGGCCCGGCTCCCGCTCACGTTCGCCGGCAGCACCTCCGCCCAACTCAACGCCCTCGCCGCCGTCCCCGGCTCTCCCGGCCGCTTTCTCGTCCTGCGCAACAATGCCGCCGGCCTCGCGGTCCTCGATTTCAACGCCGTCGGCGAGCGTTCCGCGGAGACGCGCCGCCTCGATCTCGGGACTCCGGCGCGTTTCGGCGCGCTGCGCTTCGATCAGCTTCGCAACGTCGTCCCCGCGCAACTTTCCCTCGAGATCAAGACCAGCTTTGGCAGCGACGAGGTCGAGGGCTGGTCCGCGTGGACTCCCCTCACCGCACCCGACGCCGCCGATCCGGCTTGGCGCGCGGCCGACCTTCGCGGCCGTTATGCCAAGCTCCGCCTTCGGCTCCCGGCTTCGGCGGCCGGTCTCGAGATCGAGAAGCCCGCCCTTTATTTTCTGCCCCAAAACCGCCGTCCCGTTTTGCAGGAGTTCCGGTTTCTCGCGCCCAACTTCGGAATGATTCCGGGAGCCGAGTCCGCCCCAAATATCTCGACCACGATCGGTTCGATCCTGAGCTCCGGCAAAGATGACGACGCGGCCGGCCCCAAGCGCGCGAGGTCCGCGTTTCTC
>JBDNFZ010000152.1:0-3423 GCA_041689555.1 Opitutaceae bacterium
CGTTTTCGACGGGCCAATCGAACACCGGAGAGGTGGCAGAGTGGTCGAATGCGCGCGCTTGGAAAGCGCGTGTTTCCGCAAGGGAACCGGGGGTTCGAATCCCTCCCTCTCCGCCAGTTTGAATAGCAGCGCGGGGAGCCTACGCAAAGTTATGCCTGCGGAAGAACCCCCTGCGGAGATCGGCGCTTGGGTTTGACGCGCTGCGGCCCTGGGTCTCCGGTTTGCCGCGGTCGTCCGGATTCCCCCTTAATCATTCGGTCTGCTTCACCCCTTTGGTCACCCCGCCCGTTTTGCTTCCTCCCATGCTTAAATCCCCGCCCCGCCCTCTTCCTCGCCGTAGTCTGCGCTTTCGCCACCGCGGCCGTCGCCGCGCCCCGGCCCAACATCGTGATCTTCTACGCCGACGACCTCGGCTGGGGGAAACTCGGGTGAAAGGGCTTTACCAAAGACATCCCCGCTCCCTACATCGATTCGCTCGCAAAGAACGGCGTCCGCTTCACGCAGGGCTACGCCGGCGCCACCCGTAGCAGTCCCTCGCGCGCCGGCCTCATGACCGGCCGCTACCCCACGCGCTTCGGTCACGAGTTCAACAGTGTCGCCAACGCCACCTGTCTCCGCCTCGACCAGACCACTCTCGCCACTCGCCTGAAAAATCTCGGCTACGCCACCGCCGCCGTCGGCAAATGGCACCTCGGCTCCGGCCCCGACTACCGTCCCGCGAAACGCGGCTTCGACGTGTTCGGCACCCTCGACAATACTCCGTTCTTCCACCCCGCGAATTTCGTCGACTCCCGCCTGTCGCAGGACGTCCGCCCCGTGCCCGACGATTCCTTCTGCACCACCGACGCCTACGCCGACTAAGCCGTCGCGTGGCTTGAGCAGAACAAAGCGAAACCCTGCTTCCTCTATCTCCCCTTCAACGCCGTCCACGCCCCGCTTCAGGCCACCAGGAAATATCTCGGCCGCTTCCCGCGCATCGCCGACGAGAAACGAAAAACCTTCGCCGCGATGCTCTCCGGCATGGACGACGCCGTGGGTCGCGTTCTTAGGAAAACCCGCGCCCTCGGCCAGGAGGAAAACACCATCTTCTTCTTCATCTCCGACAACGGCGGCCCCGCCGCGAGCATCACCTCGGGCAACGGCTCTCTGCGCGGATTCAAGATGACGACCTTCGAGGGCGACCCGCGCGTTCCGTTCCTCGCGCAGTGGAAAGGCTAAATCCCCGCCGGCAAAACCTACGACCACCCCGTCATGAACCTCGACGTGCTCCCCACCACGGTCATCGCCGCCGGCGGCGAACCCGATGCGTCGTGGCAACTCGACGGCGTCGACCTCATGCCGTTTCCTACCGGGCCAATCCTTCCCGCCCGCACCGAACGCTCTACTGGCGCTATGGCCCGCAATGGGCCGTGCGCCACGGCGACATGAAGCTCGTCGTCTCGCGCGGCGGCAGCGGTCAACCCGAGCTCTACGACCTCGCGAACGATATCGGTGAAACCAAAGACCTCGCCGCCCCCCAACCCGCCAAAGCGAAGGAACTCCAAGACCTCTGGGACAAATGGAGCGCCGAACAAGCCCCGCCCAGCACCCCCGACGGCGGCAAAGCCGGAGCGGCTAAGAAGACCAAGAAAAAGAATGCCGCCAAATAGCCTGAGAGCTTGGCCGCCGTTCGCGTCGGGCCCTGCCGGGTGGCGTGCACCAAGGTGAAACTCGCGACCAGAGGCGGGAGTTTTCACTCGGAAACAAGGCTGTCACCAAGGAGTTTGCTGCAAACTCCAAGAAGAAGACCAAGAAGTAATCCTATGAAATTTATCCGAACATTGCTGCTGTTGGCGCTCGGGTCGTCCAGCTGCCTCCATGCGGGCAATCGGCCCAACATCGTGATCATCCTCGCCGACGACATGGGCTATGGCGACACCAGCGCCAATGGCGGCTGGATCGCGACTCCGCACCTCGACCGCTTGGCGGCCGAGGGTGTGCGTTTCACGGACTTTCATTCCTCGGGCAACGTCTGCAGCCCAACGCGCGCTGGCCTCATGACGGGCCGCTACCAGCAGCGCGCCGGCCTGCCCGGGGTCGTTATGGCTGCGCCAAGCAATCCCGCCTACTTCAGCGGACTCCAAGCCGTCGAAGCGACCCTGCCGGAGATGCTCAAGACAGTCGGCTACACCACGGCCCTCTTCGGCAAATGGCACCTTGGATACTTTCCGCGCTACAATCCGCTGCAGCACGGCTTCGATGAATTCCGCGGCTACCTCAGCGGCAACGTCGACTACCACACCCACCTCGACAACCAAGGCCGGCCCGATTGGTGGAACGGCCTCAAGCTCGAGCCCGAAGCGGGCTACGTCACGCATCTGATCACGCGGCACGCGGATGAATTTCTGCGCCGCCGCCACACCGCGCCGTTCTTTCTCTATCTCGCCCACGAGGCCGTGCACGACCCCTTCCAGGGTCCGAACGATCCGCCGTTGCGCGACGGCACCGCCGGCAAGGGCAAGAGCCCCACGCGGCCGGTGAAGGAAATTTACCGCGACATGATGACCGAACTGGACCGCGGCATCGGCACCCTTGTCGCGACGCTGCGGGAGACCGGCCTCGCCGAGAACACGCTGGTGTTCTTCTTTTCCGACAACGGCGCCACGAAGAACGGCTCCAACGGCAGTCTCCGCGGCTTTAAGAGCAGCGACTGGGAAGGCGGCCACCGCGTGCCCGCCATCGCCTGGTGGCCCGGACGGATCAAGCCCGGCGTCACCGACCAGCTCGCGATCAGCCTCGATCTCATGCCGACCGCGCTCGCGTTGGCGGGCCTATCCGCCGCCCCCGAGCGCAAACTCGACGGCGTGAGCCTGGTCCCGCTGCTCCTCGACCGGCGCCCGCTTGGCGCGCGGCAGCTCTTCTGGAACGGCGCCGCGATGCGCGACGGCCAGTGGAAACTAATGGAGTCAAAGAATGAGACCCAATTGTTCGACCTCGCCGGCGATCTCGCCGAGCAGCACGACGTTGCCGCGCAACATCCCGAGCGCGTGACCGCGATGCGCGACGCCCTCGCTCGCTGGCGGGCCGATGTCGCCCTCGGCGCCACGCCCCAGCCGCAATCGGAACCAGAGGCGAAATCCGCTTCGCCTGCGCTTCCTGTCGCCGATCCCCAATCCAAATGAAAAAGTATCCGCGGTTTTTGGCTCTTTTCGTTTTTGCGTTTCAAGCCCATGCCGCGCCGCCGCCCAACATCGTCGTCATCCTCGTCGACGACATGGGCTACGGCGATCCCGGTTGCTTCAACCCCGACTAGAAAATCCCGACGCCCCACATCGACCGTCTCGCGCGCGAAGGGATGCGCTTCACCGATGACCACGCGCCCGGGGCCGTGTGTCACCCGTCCCGCTACGGCCTCATGACGGGCGCCCATCCCTTTCGCACCGA
>JBDNFZ010000153.1:0-3829 GCA_041689555.1 Opitutaceae bacterium
GAAGAAGAACGGCCTGGCCGCGCTGGTGACCGACGGCGGTCTCTGGCTGGAACAACTCAAAGCCATCGGCCTCACCCTCGCCCTTTCCGTCGTCGCCACGGCGGTGATCGCCTACATCGTCAAGGCCGTCATCGGCCTGCGTCCGGCCCCCGAGGCCGAATCGCAGGGTCTCGACATCACCGACCACCAGGAAGAAGGCTACATCAGCTAAACTCAGTTAAGCATCACCCAATCCACTCCCATGAAATTCATCACCGCCATCGTCAAACCGTTCAAACTCGACGAAGTCAAAGAGGCCCTCGGAGCCGTCGGCATCGAGGGTATGACGGTCACCGAGGTAAAGGGCTACGGCCGCCAGAAGGGTCACACCGAGATCTACCGGGGCAGCGAATACACCGTGGATTTTCTCCCCAAGGTTAAGATCGAGATCGCCGTCACCGACGACCTCGTCGGCAAGGCTATCGAGGCAATCGCCAAGTCCGCCAAGACCGGCAAGATCGGCGACGGGAAAATTTTCGTCCTCCCGCTCGAGGAAGTCATCCGCATCCGCACCGAAGAACGGGGCGAAGCGGCGGTCTGAACAGCGCGCGGCGACCGCAGTTTTTCGAGACAAACATCGGGCCGGCTCTGCGGAGCCGGTTTTTTATTGTGGCGGGACGGGCGCGTGCGGGTCGCGTGCGCGCGTGATGCGCGGGCGGACGCGGGCCCGGATCGCAAATAAATTTGCTCCTACAGGCGGGCGGCGTGGAAACGGATGGCGCGCCGGTAGGCGGTGATACCGGGGTCTTCGCTGGTGTCGGCCAAAGCGAGCAGGAGGAGCTTGGCGGCCTCGGCGTGTTGGCCGAGGGCATGGAGCGTGAGCGCGAGGAAGACGTCGAACTCGCGGTTGTCGGGGAACTGCGCGCGGCCGGAGCGGAGCACCTCGGCGGAGCGGGCGAGTTCGCCCACGGCGCGCAGGGCCGAGCCGAGGCCGAGGAGGGCGCCGGAGAGTTCGTTGGGCGCGAGGCCGAGAGCGATGGCGCGCTCGTAGTGCGGGATCGCCTCCCGCTCACGGCCGAGCACATCGCAGGTCCACGCGAGCTGGTAGGCGATCTCGGGGACGTGGGGGAAACGGGCGTCGAGTTTTTCGAGCAGGCCGAGAACGTGGTCCGTCTGCCCGCCGTGGCGCGCACCGATAATGGCGGCGAGTTCGGGTTTCCAGGGGGCGTCGGACATCGCGAGCGGAGGCGGAAGGGAATCGGGCTGAGTGCGGGAGGCGCGCCCGGCGGTCGCGTCCGGCCTCAAGCTTGGGGCGCGGCGGGCTTCACCGTCTTCACGGCGAGGGCGCGGGTGGCGATCTCGGTCTTGAGCCGCGCGAGGTAGTCGGCGAAGGGCATGACGCCCTCGTCGCCTTTGGCGCGGCTGCGGACGGAGACGGATTGCACTTCGGCTTCTTTGGACCCAAGGACGAGCGTGTAGGGCACCTTGTCGATCTCGGCGCGGCGGATCTTGGCGCCGAGCTTGTCGCTCTGCTCGTCGAGCTTGGCGCGGATGCCGGCGGCTTTGAACTGCGCGAGGAGTTGCGCGCCATAGTCGTTGACGCGATCCGTGATGGGCACGAGGCGGACTTGCTCGGGCGCGAGCCACACGGGGAAGTCGCCGCCGAAGTGTTCTATCAGGACGCCGCAGAAACGCTCCATCGAGCCGAAGGGCGCGCGGTGAATCATCACGGGGCGGTGCGATTGGTTGTCGGCGCCCATGTAGTGGAGGTCGAAGCGCACCGGGAGCACGTAGTCCACCTGCACGGTGCCAAGCTGCCACTCGCGGCCGATCACGTCTTTGATGACGAAGTCGATCTTGGGGCCGTAGAACGCGGCCTCGCCGGGCTCTTCGGTGAACGGCACGCCGAGGGTCTTTGCGGCTTCGCGGCAGGCGGACTCGGCCTTGTCCCATTGCTCGGGATTGCCGGTGAACTTGCTGCTGTCGGGATCGCGCGTGCCGACGCGGACGCGGTAGTCGGACATGCCGAGCGTCGAGAGAACGGTCTTCACGAGCGAGAGACAGCCGAGGACTTCGGCGGCGACCTGATCTTCGGTGCAGAAGAGATGGGCGTCGTCCTGGGTGAAGCCGCGGACGCGCGTCATGCCGTTGAGTTCGCCGGACTGTTCCCAGCGGTAAACGGTGCCGAACTCGGCGAGACGCACGGGAAGATCGCGGTAGCTGTGCGGTTGCGAGGCGAAGATCTTGATGTGGTGCGGGCAGTTCATCGGCTTCAGCATGAAGCCGTCGAGGAGCTGGTCGGCCGCGAGCACGCGGTTGGCGGCGATGACTTCCTTGCCGGCGCGGCCGTTGATCTCGGCGGCAAACTGCGCGGAGACGCCCTCGAGGCGGGTCGTGAGTTCGGCACAGGAACAGCCCTCGCCGGCGAGCTTCACGAGCGTGTCGGGCTCGGGGAAGGCGGTGAATTGCGATTCCTTGTAATAGGGGAAGTGGCCGGAAGTTTTGTAGAGCGCGAGCTTGCCGATGTGCGGCGTGAAGACCTGCGAGTAGCCCTGCTTGCGCAGCTCGCCGCCGATGAAGTCCTGCAACTCTTGGCGGATGATCGAGCCGTTGGGCGTCCACAGGATGAGGCCCTGGCCGACGTCTTCGTCGATGTGAAAGAGCTTCAGGTCGCGGCCGAGTTTGCGGTGGTCGCGGGCCTTGGCCTGCTCCTGACGTTCGAGGTATTGGTCGAGTTCTTCGCGCGTCGGAAAGGCGGTGCCGTAGATGCGTTGGAGCTGCTTGTTCTTCTCGTCGCCGCGATGATAGGCGCCGGCGATCGAGAGGAGCTTGAAGGCTTTCAGCTTGGATGAATAGCGCACGTGGGTGCCGGCGCAGAGGTCCATGAATTCGCCATTCTGGTAGAAGGAGATCTTTTCGTCGGCGGGGATGTCGGCGAGACGGCCGAGTTTGTAGCGTTCCTGGCCCCGGGAGACGATGAGGGCGGTGGCTTCCTCGCGGGAGATTTCCTTGCGGTAGAACGGCTGGTTCTCGCCGGCGACTTTTTTCATCTCGGCCTCGATTTTGACGAGGTCGTCGGCGGTGAATTTATGGTCGAGGTCGAAGTCGTAGTAGAAGCCGGTGTCGGTAGGCGGACCGATGTCGAGTTTGGCGTCGGGGAAAAGACGGAGGACGGCGGACGCGAGGATGTGCGAGGCCGAGTGGCGGAGTTCTTCGAGGGGGGACATGACGTGGGACATGGAAGGAAAGAGAGTGAGGGCTTGCCTCGCAGAGGGATCAAGCTAGCGAGTGACAGAATGAACGATGACGACCTCAAAACGCTGCTGACGAACCCCGAAGTATTTCCGGTCGAGCTGACGTTGACGAGTGGTGATAAGATAAAGATCGGGCATCCCGACTATGTGCATTTCTCCCAGAAAAAGGGTCAGATTTTTATTTGGACGGAGGATGGAGGTCCGGTCTTCGATTGGATTGATCCGAAACAGATCGCAAAGATTCGGGCAAAGGTGAAGAAAAGCCACGCGGCGTAATTTATTTTTTGGCCGGCTCGAGTTTGTAGTCGGTTTTGCTGTCGAGCATCGACCAGCCGGCGGCGGCGAGTTCCTTGCGGAGGGCGTCGGCGGCGGCGAAGTCTTTTGCGACTTTTGCGGACCAACGTTTTTCGGCGAGGGCGGTAATTTCGGAGGGAACGCTGCCGGTGGGCTGATCCAAGCGCTCAAGGTCGAAGCCGAAAACGAAAGCTATCTGCTCAAATCCTTTTAGGGCATTTGCTGCGTCCTGCGGGTTTGGCGTCAAAGAGGAGTAGTCATTCGCTACCTTGAACATTACTCCAAGGGCAGCGGGCGTATTC
>JBDNFZ010000154.1:0-1306 GCA_041689555.1 Opitutaceae bacterium
GCGCGGATGAAATCGCCTGCAAGCAGGCTCCGACAAAAAGCCTTTGTTTGTCTCATCTTAAAAGCTAATTGGAATCAGCTCCGACCTCTGCCCTCCGACCTCCAATCTCCGATCCCCGATCTCCGATCCCTTCCCCTCCATGTCCGGTCGCCAGCTCCAGACCGAAGCCTTCATTTTACTGAAGCGCCCGCCCGCCGACTCGTTCCAGACCTTCACGCTGTTTTCCCCCGAACACGGCGCGCTCCTCGCGCTCCGGCGCCTGCCGAAAAAGAGCGCCGCCAACCATCTCGCGCTCGATCTCTTCGACGAGGTCGCCCTCTCCCTCGAAACACCCAACCAAGGATCGACGTGGTTCGTCAAAGAAGTCCGCCTCCTCGCACGCCCATCCGGGATCGGCCGCAGCTACGAGTCGCTCCTCGCCGCCTCCGCGTTCGCGGCCCTCGTGGCGCGCAATCCCGTCCATGAGGAAAGCCGCCCCGCCGTCGCCGCGCTGCTCCGCGTCGCGTTCGCCTCGTTCGCCGCCACGCCCCGCGCCGACATCGTTTACTTCAAGAGTCTCTACTGCTTCGCCCGCGACGAGGGCTACCCCGTGAAGCAGGCATGGTTCCCCGCACTCGCCCCGGCCGACCGCACCGTTGCCGTCGCGCTCCTCAACCGCCCCCTTGGCGAACAGACCGCCCTTCCCGACGACACCGCCCGGCTCACGCGACGGCTCGAGGATTACCTGCGCGCCCACACCGAGATTCTCCTGGGTTGAGGCGACGACCGGCCGTCTTGTCGTCTCGGTATCCGGTCCAACCGCCGTGATTCGATTTCGCGCGCCATGGCTCCTCCGCCTATGCCGCCGACGGCTTGGAGCAACCGCGCTCCCAAAACGTCTCCGAGACCTGTGGGGCGTCGCCGGCACCGCCTCTGCGTTGGCGGTTTGCGTGATTTCGGGCGCACTCGCCAACCGCGCCCTGCGTTCCCTCACGCGCGCCTGAGGTTTCCGCCGTTTCCGTTTTCCATCCGGGCGTTCCCCGTATTCCGTGCCTTGCCCATGGAATTCTCCCTCGACGCCCGCACCGCCCGCCTGAGCGTCGGCGAGTTTTCCGATTTTACCCTCGGCCCCCGCGATTCCGTCGGCGGCCAATCCGGCCTCTGGCGCGCCCAACTCGGGACCTATTGGCACCAGCAACTCCGCGCCCAAGCCGCCGCCACGCACGGCCCCGCCGCCGCCTTCGAAGTCGCCGTTGAAGGCCGCGTCTTCCACCGCGGCTGGACCCTCACCCTCAACGGCCGGATCGACCAACTCCTCACTCTCCCC
>JBDNFZ010000155.1:0-3545 GCA_041689555.1 Opitutaceae bacterium
ACGGCGACGGCGCCGAGGGAGCTGCTGAGCGTGCTCATGGCGGCGGCGAAGATCGCGGCGATGATGAGGCCGGCGACGCCGGCGGGAAGCTCTTGGGCGATGAAGTAGCCGACGATGGCGTCGTTGGCCAAGCCGGGCAGGAGCCGGTCGGGGTGGGCCTGGTAGAAGGCGAAGAGGGCGGTGCCGAGGAAGAAGAAGACGGCGTTGCTCGGCATCCCGAGGATCGAGCCCATGATGACGGTGCGGCGGGCGGAGCGGTTGTCCTTGGCGGCGAGGGCGCGCTGCATGAGCGCCTGATCGGAGATCATGGTAAAGATCGAGCCGATGAAGAAGCCCGTCATCACCCAGGCGGTGACCTCGGTGAAGCTCCACTTCCAGGAGATGAACTGAAATTTGTCGGCGGCTTGGCCCGCTTGGATGACCCCCGCGAGGCCGCCGTCCACTCCGGCGGCGGCATACCAGATCATAAGGGCGACGCCGCCGAACATGACGGCGACTTGGACAACATCGGTCCAGATGACGGCCTCGAAGCCTCCCTCCATGGAGTAGATGGTGGTGACGATACCCATGAGGACGATGCTCAGGTAGACGTTGAGGCCGGTGGCGGCGGAGATCGCGAGGGCGGGCAACACCATGATGACGCTCGCGCGGCCGAAGATCTTGAGGAGCATCGCAAGGCCGGCGACGACCATGCGGACCTCGCGGCTGAAGCGGCTTTCGAGGTAGGCGAAGATGGTGGGGGCGTTGAGCCGGCGGATGATGCCGATGAAACCATAGGCGACGATGATGCCGCAGCCGGAGCCGAGCGGGCCGACGATCATGGGAAGCCAGTCCTTGGAGTAGGCGTAGGCGGGGAGCGCCATGAAGCTGATGCTGCTGACGGCGGTGCCATACCAACTGATCGCGCCGGCCCACGGTGGGATGCGGCCGCCGCCGAGGAAGTAGTCGGCACCGGTGTTGCGTTTTTTACGCTGCACCCACCAGCCGATGCCAAGGTTGACGGCGAAGTAGAGGGCGATGGCCACGTAATCGGGCCAAGAGAGACTGTTGACGACGGCGATGGGTAGGGTGGACATAAAAAGTGGCGCTTGAGCAAGAGCCCCGCGATCCCGTCAGCCGCCGCGACGAGCGGTCTGCGGCCGGCGGGGGAGCGGGTTAGCTTTGATAGGTGACGCCTTCCTCCTCATCCTTGCGGCTCTTCCGGTCCCAGACGGTGAGACCGGCAAGGGAGGCGGCGGGTTTGGCGGACGGGAAGATCAGGCTGGCGGCGTAGCCCACAACGATCGTGGTGGCGAGGGCGGCGAAGCCGTGGAAGAAGGGGTTGATCAGGGTGTCGTTTTGCACCCATAGAACCATGCCGATGCTGGCGAAGGCGCCGATGATGACGCCGGTGGAATTGGCCCGGCGCGTGAGCAGGCCGAGAGCGAAAATGCCGGGGAACGCGCCGCCGAAGAGCGAGAGCAACTTCATGGATTGTTCCCACAGAGACGAGGTGCCGCGGCTGGCCACGAAGGCGGCCATACCGGTGGCGAGGAGGCCGGCGAGGAGGGTGAAATTGCGCCCGAGACGGACGCGCTGGGCGTCGGTGGCGTCGGGCTTGAGCACACCGCGCACATCGACGACGAGCATGGCGGCGGCGGAGTTCAAGGAACTGCTGAGCGTGCTCATGGCGGCGGCGAAGATAGCGGCGATGATGAGACCGACGAGGCCGGCGGGCAACTCGTTGACGACGAAATAAGGGACGATCGCATCGCTGTTGAGCCCGGCGACCATGCGGTCGGGCTGGGCCTGGTAGAAGGCGAAGAGGGCGGTGCCGACGAAGAAGAAAAGCGGGTTGCTGGGGAAACCGAGGAGGTAGCCGAAAACGAGCGTGCGGCGGGCCTCGCCGACGCTCTTGGCCGCCATCGCGCGCTGCATCACCGGTTGGTCGGAAAGTTCCTTGAAGACGTTGGCGGCGAAGAAGCCGAGGAGGACCCAGACAGAGACTTGGGTGAAGTTCCACTCGAAGGTGAGGAGGTCGAACTTGTCGGCCGCCGAGCCGGCGGAGAAAATCCCGGCGACGCCGTCGGGCACGCCCGCGAGGGCGTAATAGAGGATCGCGACGACGCCGCCCATCATCGCGGCGAACTGGATGACATCGGTCCAGATCACGGCGGCGAAACCGCCCTCCATGGAGTAGTAGGTCGTGACCAGGCCCATGAGCACGATGCTCAGGTAAACACTGATGCCGGTGACGGTGGAGAGGGCCAACGCAGGCAGAAGCAGGACGACGCTGCTCCGACCGAAGATGGCGAGCACCATGGCGAGGCCGGCGCCGAGGGTGCGCACGCGGGGATCAAAGCGGTGTTCGAGGTAGGCGAAGACCGTGACGGTGTTGAGCCGGCGCAATATACCGATGAAGAACGTGGCGACCACGAACCCGGCCATGGCGCCTAGGGGGCCGACAAGCATGGCGCGCCAGTCCTTGGAGTATGCGTAGGCGGGGAGCGCCATGTAGCTGATGCTGCTGACGCCGGTCGCGTAGATGCTGATGGCGGCGGCCCAGAGAGGAATCTTGCCGCCGCCGAGAAAATATTCACCGGACGAGGCGTTCTTGCGGGCGCGCGCCCACCAACCGATGCCGAGGCTGAGCGCGAAATAGAGCGCGATGACGGCGTAGTCGAGCCAGTGAAGGCTGCCGGTGGCGGTGGGGGCGGGAGGGGTCATGCTCCAGTGAAAACTCGCCGGGAGGTCGGTGACGAAACTAAAGCGCGGTCAAGGCCGGGACGGTGAGGGCGCGGACCTGCGCCTCGTCGGGGTGGACGCCGATACCGGGCGTGGCGTCGAGGTGGACGGAGCCGTGGTGCTCGACGCGGGCCTTGTCGGGATAAAGCGCGGATTCGTCGAGGAACTGGGAGCCGTTGAGGGCGAGCGGGCGCTTGCCGCCGGCGGCGGCGGAGACCTGGCAGGCGGCGAGCTTGGTGAGGAGCCCGTCGGTGAGGCCGCTGACGACGAAGGGCAGGCCGGCGGAGGCGGCGACGGCGAGCTGTTGGAGGCTGGGCCAGAGGCCGCCGCTGCGCGTGACTTTCACGACGAGGTAATCGACGAGGCCGGCGCGGGCGTGGGCGAAGAAATCGCCGGGGCTCACGCTGGCCTCGTCCACGGCGAGGGCGATGGTGGTGCGGGCGCGGAGTTGCGCCATGAGGTGGAGCTGATCGGCGGCGAGCGGTTGCTCGAGGAGGGCGACGCCGAGTTGCTCGAACGCCTGGGCCGTGCGGACGGCGTCGGGGAGTTGAAAGCCCTGGTTGCAATCGGCCCAGATGAAGGCGCCGGTGCGGGCGCGGGCGACGAGTTCGCGGGCGACGGCAAGATCGGTGGCGGGGGCCACGGCGGCTTTGAAATTGAAATGGGCGTAGCCGGCGGCTTGGCCGTCCTCGACGTCGCGCGCGGCATCGTCGGCGGTGTGGGCGGTGCAGGTCCAACTCAGCGGGAGGGAAACCGGCGCGGAGTTGCCGCCGAGAAAAGCGCGGAGCGGGAGGCCGGCGGTGCGGGCGCAGAGATCGTGG
>JBDNFZ010000156.1:0-3491 GCA_041689555.1 Opitutaceae bacterium
CTTTCGGTCCGGCGGCCACGGGATCTGCGCCTCGGTGTTCTCGTCGTAGAGCACCACCACGATTCGTCCGTCGGGCGGCTCCTGAAAATGGGCCCGCCATTGCGTGCGCCAATCCAACGTGCGGTATTCCGCCAGCTGCAACCCGCCGGTCTGCATCAGCAGCCAGGCCGCGCCGAAAAACACCAGGGGGGCTACGGGCACCCTCCGGAAAAAACTCGGCGCGGGCGGTGTCATGCTCGCCTCCAAACCTGAATTCCTCCGCGCCAACAACCAAGCGTGTTTTCACGCGGCCCCTTCCTCAACGCGACGCCACCATCGTCCGGCCGTGAAAGTCCGCCGCGAGGTTGCCCACCCGGATCGCGTAAGCATGGCTCCGGCGCGGGGCCACCCCGCGCACCGTCGCCGTCAACCCCGCGTTCCACGCCAGCGCCACGTTGTAGACCGACGGCTCAAGACCGTTCTTCGCCAACCGCTCGCACAGCCAGTCGTAGTGCCGTGCGGCGATCAGGTCCGCCCAGCGACGGTCCAGCGCGTCACTAAAGGGCCGGTCCGTGTGCTGGGCCCAGGTCGCGGGTCGGAACTGATACGCCCCGAGTTCTCCCGCCGGCCCGGGCCGGGTCACATTGCGCGGATTCTCCACCTGATGAATCGCCTCGAGCGTCACCTGTCGGGGAATCGCCCGGGCCAGCGGAATCAAAGCGGTCGAAAACACGGCGCAGAAACCGGTCAGCACGGCGCCGCGGAAGAATCGATGCAGGGGGATTATGGTGTTCACGGCCCTCACGACCCGGGGTCGGCACGAACGGTTCGCGGATAATCCGCCTAAAATTATCCGCCTCCCCGGAACCTTCCGCCCGTGCAGATTGCAAGCCGCCTGCGACCGCTTGAGCCGGGAGGCTGCAGTTGCGCGTCCAGAGTTGAGAGCGCAATCCTTGGAGGCCCGGCAGATCTACAGTTCCGTCGCAGCGGAACCCGTCTTTGGGTTTTGCTCCCGGCTCTCGGCTCTCAACTCCGTTTCTTCCCTAAGGCCGCGATTCCTTCTCGATCAATTCCGCCACCAGCGCCGTCCAACCCGTCTGGTGATCCGCGCCGAGGCCCTCCCCCGTGTCACCGTTGAAATACTCGTGGAACCACAGCAGCCCCTGCCAATGCGGATCGTTTACGAAACGCGCCTCCATCCCCAACGCCGGCCGCCGCCCGCCGCCATTCGGCAGGAAAAGCGTCACCAAGCGCCGCGACAACTCCGCTGCGATCTCCGAGAGATTCATCCGCACGCCGCCGCCCGTCGGAAATTCCATCGTAAACGCATTGCCGTAAAAGTGGTGGTAACGCTCCAGCGCCTCGATCAGCAGATAGTTCAACGGCAGCCACACCGGCCCGCGCCAGTTCGAGTTGCCGCCGAACAGCCACGTCCGCGATTCGCCCGGCTCGTAGTCGACCCGATACTCCGTCTCGCCCAACCGAAGGATAAACGGCCGCTCGCCGTGAATCTTCGACATCGAGCGCACGCCGTGGGCCGAGAGAAATTCCCGTTCGTCGAACACATACTTCAAGACCCGCTCCAACCGCTCCCGCGAGGGGATCGCCAGCAACCGCAGTCCCGCGTCGCAGCCGTCCCGTGTCATGAAGGAGATTTGCCCCGCCAAATCCTTCCGGTTTTTCAAGAACCACCGCGTCCGCTTCGCAAAGCCCGGCAAATGATCGAGCCGACCGATCTCGATGAACTCCGCGGCAAACAGCGGGATCACCCCGACCAGCGAGCGCAGCCGCAGCGGCATCGTCTTTCCCTCGACCAGCAGTTGGTCGTAATAAAACCCGTCCTCCTCGTGCCAGAGGCCCGTGCCGCCGAGATGGTTCATCGCATCGGCGATCGCCACGAAATGTTCGAAGAACTTCGACGCGATGTCCTCGTAGACGGGATCGCCTTCCGCGAGCTCCAGCGCGATCGAGAGCATCGTCCCGCAGTAAAACGCCATCCACGCCGCGCCGTCCGCCTGGGCCAGCGTGCCGCCCATCGGCAGCGGCTTCGAACGGTCGAACACCCCGATGTTGTCCAGCCCCAGAAACCCGCCGCTGAAGATGTGTTGTCCGCTCGGATCCTTCCGGTTCACCCACCAGGTGAAGTTCAACAGAAGTTTTTGAAACACTCTCGCCAGCCAGACCCGGTCCCGCGCCCCGCGGTGCCCCGTCATCTTGTAAACGCGCCAGCAAGCCCAGGCGTGCACCGGCGGATTCACATCGGAGAAATTCCACTCGTAGGCCGGTATCTGCCCGTTCGGGTGCATATACCACTCCCGCAACAGCAGGTTCAGTTGTCCTTTCGCAAACGCCGGATCGATCCGCGCCATCGGGATCATGTGGAAGGCCAAGTCCCATGCCGCGAACCACGGATACTCCCACTTGTCCGGCATCGAGATCACGTCCCGGGCAAAGAGCTGCGGCCAGTCCGCGTTACGCCCCCGCTTCCGCGCCTCCGGCGGCGCCGGTTGTTCGGGGTCCCCGGCCAGCCAATCCCGCACGACGTAGTGGTAAAATTGCTTCGACCACAGCAGACCCGCATAAGCCTGCCGCGCCACGTTGCGCGTCTCCTCGCTTGGCAACGGCGCCTTCTTCCCCGCTTCCGGATTCGCCTCGGCCGCCGCGGCTGCGTCTCGTTCCCGACCGAGATAAAACGCATCCGCCTCCCGCCGTCGCGCCGCCAGCACCCGGGCAAACCCGGCGCCGAACGTCTCCTTCGGCTGTTCCGCGTCCGCATAAAGCCGCAGCCGCAGCACCCGCGACTCGCCCGGCCCCAACACCAGTCGCCGATACGCCGCGCACTTCGTGCCGGCTCCGTCCGGGTTGACCGCGTCTTTTTTTCCACCCACGACCCGCTCGTGGAAGCCGTCCTTCACAAACGGCGTCGCGTTGGTTCCCCCGAAAAGTTTCGCCGCGTTCGTCTCGTTTTACGTAAAGAGCAGCTCTCCTTCAATGCTCCCGCTCGCCTCCGCCGTTTCCGCCTCCAGCCAAAACCGCCCGAGCGTGGCATGGTCCGCCCGCACGCGCCCGTCGGCCTCCCGCCGCAACTTCGGCTTCACCTCGCAGCCTTCGTGCGTGCAGCCCCACGACCAGGTGTTGCGGAACCACAACGTCGGCAGCACGTGCAGCTCCGCCGGCTCGGGCCCGCGGTTCGCCACCGTGATCTCGATGCACACGTCGTCCGGGCCCGCTTTCGCATAGACCGCTTCCACGTCGAAATACCTCCCGCCGTCCAGCACCCCCGTGTCCAGCAACTCATACTCGCGATCGTCCCGGGAACGCCGCCGGTTCTCCTCGCGCAACTTCGCATACGGAAACTCCGCCTGAGGATACTTGTAGAGTGCGCGCAACCACGAACTGGTCGGCGTCGCATCCAGATAAAAATAACACTCCTTCACGTCCTCGCCGTGGTTGCCCTCGCGCCCCGTGAGCCCGAACAGCCGCTCCTTCAAAATCGGATCGCGCCCGTTCCA
>JBDNFZ010000157.1:0-3100 GCA_041689555.1 Opitutaceae bacterium
CGCGATTGGGGCGGACAGATGACGACGTGGCCGGCGAGGGCGGCGGGCGCGGGGTCGAAGGCGCGGTAGGGCGGGAAGGCGAGGCCGAGTTCTTCGTAGACGTGCGTGAGGCGGAGCGTCTGCGGGTGGAGCATCACGGGGAGTTGCGCGCCCGCGAGGCCGGAGAGCATTTCCTGGCTCTTGCCGAGACTGTAGCCGAAGAGGACGGGCGTCTCGCCGTCGGCAAGGGTTTCGCGGCAGAAGGCGACGATGGCGGCGAGGACATCGGCGGTGGGGGGCAGCAGGTAATGCGGGAGGCCGTAGGTGGTCTCCATGATGAGCACGTCGGCACGGGGCGTGGCGCATTTTTCCGCGGAGAGGCCGGGGCGGAGTTTGAAATCGCCGGTGTAGAGAAGTTTGCCGTGCGCGGGGTGTGTGAGGAGGGATTGGGCGGAGCCGTAGATGTGACCGGCCGGGTAGAGCGTGACGATGGTGTCGGCGGTAAGTTGCTCGGTGTGCTCGAAGGGAAGGATGTGCTCGATGCGTTCACCGGGCATGCGGGCGCGCATGAGGCGGGCGGTGCCGGTGGAGCAGAGAATCTCGCGGTGCGGTGCGAGGTGATCGAAGTGCGCATGGGAGACGAACGAGCGCGGCGCCGGATGATGGGCGTCGAGCCACCAGTCGAGTTGCGGGAGGTAGAGGCTCCCGGTGATGAATTGAACGTCCCAAGCCATGGCGGATCGGCGAAAACTTAAGCGCGGAGTGGCGCAGGCGCGGTGCGCGGGGGAGAAAGAGGAACGGGCATGGGAGAAGGGCGCGCGGAACCGAGAAAAAATCAAATGCGCGGGCGGGATGCGCGGGAGGTTGCGGACCTGCTCGCGCGGAAGGGGTGGGCGTTTAGCGCAGCCCGAGCGCGGAGACTACGAGCAGCAGCAGGAGGGCGACCATCGTGACCACCCAATACCAGGCGAGTTGGCCGGGGCGGCGTCCGCGCGGAGGCGGGGTCTCGTCGGTGTCGGAGTCCGGGAGATCGAGGCCGTCGTAGATATTTTGTTCGCGCCAGCCGGTGCGTTCGTCGGCGCCGCACCCGGGGCAGGCTTTGGCGCGGGGCGGGATGTCGGCGCCGCATTGGGCGCACTCGGATGGTGGGGGCGTGGCGCGGGGCATAGGAATTTTTGCCGCGAATAAAAACCGGGAGGAGGAAAGATTGGCCGCAAAGACGCGCAGGATGCGCAAAAAAAGTGCGGATCAGGCGACGAAGTATTTTCGCTTGGCGAGACGCCAGGCGGTCACGAAGAACGCGGTGAGCGGGATGGCGAGCAGCATGCCGAGGATGCCGTCGAAGGCGGTGCCCCAGAAGAAAATCGCGACGATGATCGTGACCGGGTGCAGGCCGGTGCGGGCTCCCATGATCTTCGGGGTCAGGACCCAGCCCTCGAGCGTTTGGACGATCACCGTGACGAGGACCACGAGGCCGACGAGTTGCCAGCCGCCGGCGGGCTGGAGGAAGGCGAGGGGCAGCGTGATGGCGGTGCCGATGATGCTGCCGAGGTAGGGGATTATGTTGAGCACGCCGACGAAGAGACCGATAACGAGGCCGAACTTCAGGCCGACGAGAGTGAACCCGAGTGCGAGGAGGGCACCCATGATCAGGCCGATGAGGAGTTGTCCGCGGAAGAAGGATTCGACGATGCCGATGAATTCACGGACGAGGAAAACGAGATCGTCGCGGAGGCCGGGTTTCACGAACGCCAAGTGGCCGGAGAGGTTTTTGGTGGGATCGCCGGAGGAGAGGAGAAAGAAGAACAGATACACGGGAATGATCGCGATGTGGGCGGCGAAGGCACCGACACCGAGGAGACCGCCGCCGGCGGCCTTGAGGGACGGGAGGGTGTGGGTGAGGAGGCCGCGGGCTTCGGTGAGCGCGGCGTCGGCGATCTGGCGCACGGTGGGGTTGGCGAGCTGGCGTTGGGCGAGGGCGACCCAATCGGGGTAGTTGGTTTCGATGAAGCGACCGGCGTTGGCCCAGAGGGTCGGCACGTAGGTGATGAACGTGAGGACCTGATCGATGAGGGAAGGCAGCAGCAGAAAGAGCAGGGCGGAGACGACGAGGGTGACGAATCCGTAGAGCAGCACGACCGCAGCGGGACGGCGGAGCCGAAGGCGGGCGACGAAGAGATCGACGACCGGGCGGAGAATGAGGGCGAGGACACCGGCGACGGCGAGGGGCCAGAGGACGCTGGAGAAGAAGCCGACCATCCGCCCGAGGACGATGAAGCCGGCGATGGTGAGCGCGATGGCGCCGAAGACGGCGGCGAGGGTGAGGGTGAAGCCGACGGTGCGACGCTGGCTGGCGGTGAGGAAGGAAACGGGAGCGGGGTCGGGTTCGCCGGACATGGTCGGACGATGAAAGAGTGCGGCGGGGATTGACCAGCGCGGAAACGGAGAAGAAGGCAGGGTGCCCGCGAAACACGCGAATAAAGCGAAAATCGGAGAGGCGAGGGCGAGGGCGGTGCGATGCGATGTGTTACGGAGAGGGGCTCACGGAACACTCGGACGACATGGAAAACGGAGGAGGACTATCCTCGGCGGTCGCGCTGCGGATCGGCGGGTCCTCTACGTGTCCGCGCCCGCGGCAGTCATGCGCCGAACAAAAGGCCCTCAAGGCTTCTCGACCTGCTGCGGTTCTGGTTAATCCCCGGCTCCATCAATCGGCGTCCCGATTCGCGCTACGGCGATTCAGAATGGATTCCGGTCCCTTCATTTGTTTCGCCAAAAAGCCAAGGCGGCATCGGCCCGCTTCTTCACTTCTTCCGTTTCGCCCCTCGCGTTGGGCGCAAAATAGGCTCGGGCGTGCCCAGAAGAAGTCCCAATCACAACCTTCCACTTCGGATTTTCTCGGTCCTCTTTCGACCACTTGCGATCATTTTTCGG
Organism: Opitutaceae bacterium; assembly: GCA_041689555.1. Lineage (GTDB taxonomy): Bacteria > Verrucomicrobiota > Verrucomicrobiia > Opitutales > Opitutaceae > Tous-C4FEB. Next base: position 2,914 of record JBDNFZ010000157.1, read on the forward strand.
CCCTGGCGTGATGCGCACCAAAGTCACATCCGACATATTCTGTTTTATCTTATAATGTTCGAACGTCCAAAGAACCGCATAAAAATCGCGACCCTTTAGATCATTCGTGAAATCAGACCAAACTCCGTCAGAGCTCTCGAAAAACACATCTTTAGCGCGCGCGCCTGTCACGACAACGAACACCAAA
>JBDNFZ010000158.1:0-10869 GCA_041689555.1 Opitutaceae bacterium
CCCCGTCCTCCCGGCTACAGCCTCGCGCCCAAGCCTGTCCGAATCTCGACCCAACCGTAGGCCAGCGCGCTCGCGCGCGCCCGCGCTGTGACCGGAGCGCGCGCAAGCGCGCCGGCCTATGCGGAACGTATCTCGGGTTATTCGGATAGGTTCCGATTCCAGTTCGCGTTCAAGATGAGACCAATGGGCCGCGAGGTAGGGGCCTGCTTGCAGGCGATTCAGAATGTGGTCCGCCGGCGCGGGTAAAATCGCCTGCAAGCAGGCTCCTACAAAAAGCCGTTGTTCGCCTCGTCTTGAAAACTCATTGAAATAGGCCTCACCGCCTTCGGCGAATTTGGAAGGCACCCGCCATCATCGCACCTAGCGCCGCCCGCCCTCACCGGTTCTTCAGCCACGCCAGCGTCACATCCGGAAAATCCGTGAACACCCCGTCGACCTTCGCCTCCCGAAACAGCGCTGCGTTCAACGCCTCCGCCGACGGACAATTCCGCGGCAATTCGTCGATCCGCACCGTGTAGGGATGCACGATGAGGCCCGCCGCGTGCGCATACTTCATGAAGTCGGAAAATTTCGGTTTCCCGTCCGCGTCCCATGTCACAATCCGTCCCAGCGCCGGCCCCACGCCGTCGACGGTCTCCGCCAGCCGCTTGAGTCCGGCCTCCGTGCAGAGCGCCTCATGATCCGTGCCGTCATCCCCTTTCGCCTTCGCCTCGATCAGCATCACCATGCGCCCCTTCCAACCGAGTTCACTGCGGATTCGCTTCACTTCGGCCCACTCGAAACACTGGAGAAAACACGCCGCGTCCTTCGTCGCATAACCGTAGCGCGCGAGAATCGGCAGCACGATCTTACTGATATCGCGCCCCTGTTCGCGGTGCCATTTCGGCTGCTTGATTTCAGGATAGATGCCGACGTTGCGGCCGGTGCTGTGGTTCAGGCCCTGGACCAACTGCAGCTCCTCCTCCAACGACGTGATCCGAAACTCCGCCGGCGACTTCCCGGAGTGATAGCGTTTCGCGAACACCGCCCGCCCCGTCTTCGCGTTGAACCGCTCGCTTACGCGCAACTGCTTCAGCTCCGCCAGCGTGAAATCGAGCGCGTAGAACCGCCCGTCCGCCCGCTTCCGCTCCGGGAACCGCGCCGCCACATCCGTGACCGTGTCGATGTGGATGTCGTGCAACACCACGGGCACATCGTCCTTCGTCAGCACGAGATCCTGTTCGAGATAGTCCGCACCCTGCCCATACGCCATCGCCTTGGCCGCCAGCGTATGCTCCGGCAGATACCCGCTCGCCCCCCGGTGCGCGATCACCAGCGGACCATTCGTTTGTGCGGCCGCAGCGGCCATCGTCATGGCGAGCAGAACAAGGTTGGATTTCATGGAGATTGCGCGGCGCTGGTGGTTTTGTGGCCCAGGGTGAACGCGGCGAAGATCATCGTGAGCAGGCAACACGCGACCATCGTGGTGAACACGCCGTTCCAGCCCCAATGGTCCGCGATCCAGCCCACGCCCGTGCCCGCGATCGCCGAACCGAACGCATAGCCGAAAAATCCCGTGAACCCCGCCGCCGTGCCCGCCGCCTTTTTCGGCACGAGGTCGAGCGCATGCAGACCGATCAACATGATCGGCCCGTAAATGAAGAACCCGATCGCGATCAGCGCCGCCACGTCGATCCAGAGCGGCCCCTTGCCGTTGAGCGCGTAGACGATGATGCCCGCGAGCGTGAGCGCCATGAAGAGAATCGTCGCCGGCGCGCGCCGGCCTTTGAAGATTTTATCGGAGATCAAGCCGCACAAAATCGTCCCGGGGATGCCCGCGAGTTCGAACGCCGTCCAGGCGAGGCCCGATTCCTTGAAACTGAAGCCCTTCGCCGTCTGCAGATACGTCGGAATCCAGTTCACGACGCCGAAGCGCACGAAATATACAAACGCGTTGGCGATCGCGATAAGCCAAAGAAATTTATTGTTCAGCACATAATCGAAAAAAATCTCCTTGAAACCCAGCGTGCGCTCGTGCGTCGCGGAATAGTCCGGCGGATAATCGTTCTTATATTGTTCGATCGGCGGGAGGCCGCAGCTTTGCGGCGTGTCGCGCAGCAGCAGCATGATTACGAGCGCCACACCGGCCGCGATGATCGCGTTAAAATAGAACGTCGCATGCCAGTCGCCGTAGTAGCCCACCGCCCACGTTGCGAAGACCGCGATCGCCGCGCCGCCGATGTTGTGCGCGACGTTCCACGAACCGACGGTGAGGCCGCGCTCTTTCGTGCTCCACCAATGCACCATCGTCTTCCCGCACGGCGGCCAGCCCATGCCGTTGAACCAGCCGTTCAGCGCTTGCAGCGCCACCATCAGCGCCAGCGATCCGTAAATCGCCGGCACAAATCCGAAAAGCGCCGTCACCCCGCATGACAGCAAAAGCCCGAGCGCCATGAACCAGCGCGGATTACTGCGATCCGACACCGAGCCCATGATAAACTTGGAGAGGCCATAGGCCAAAGACAGCCCCGTCATCGCCATGCCTAGCTCCGCCTTCGAGTAGTGCGGGTAGTGCTTGAGAATGTCCGGCGCCGCCAGCGCGAAGTTGTTTCGCACGAGATAAAACGCCGCGTAGCCGAAAAAGATTCCGGCAAACACCTGGCGCCGGAGCCGCCGATACTCCGGGTCGACGCGATCGACGGGCAGGGGCGCGATGGCCGGGGCGGGTTTGAGCAATGAAATCATCGGGAGCGGAGTTGGGGGAGGTTGCCGAGCAAAAGATCCACGCGCCGGCTATGCAACCCGCGACCCCGGCCCCGTGCCCGCGAACTCTCCCGCCGCCGCCGGCGGATGCAGCATCGCATCGCGCGCCACGGCGCCGAAGGCGCGCACCTGCGCCGCCACCCACGCGTCGTCGCGGCCCAGTTCGCGCGCCAGCAACGCCGCCACCGCAGGCGCCGCCGCCACCGCGGCCCGCGCGTCGAGCACCAGCCCCCGCGTGCGCCGCGCCAGCACGTCTTCCACCGTGCGCGCCATCTCGTGCCGCGCGTGCCACAGCACCTCCGCCGGCCGGATCGCCAGCGCGGGATGCAACGGCGCCGCCAGCGCGGGATCGCCCCGCAGCAACTCCGCGATGTCCGCCGCGTCGCTTCCGTAAATTCCCAGGCCCGGCTCCGCCGCGCCGCCCCTCGCATCGCCGACCGCATCGCCCGTCGCACCGTGGATCGCCAGCGTCGCCGTCGCACACGGTCGGTGCGCCAGCCCCGCCACCCGCTCGGCCTGATCGATCACGTCCTCCGCCATCTTGCGGTAGGTCGTCCACTTTCCGCCGGTGAGCGTGATCAGTCCGCTTGGCGAAATCACGATCGTATGGTCGCGCGACAACGCCGCCGTCGAGCCCGCGCCGCGCCGGTTCGCCAGCGGACGCAACCCGGCGAACACGCTCAGCACGTCGCTCTCCTGCGGATCACAAGTCAGATATTTTCGGGCGTGTTCCATGATGAACGCGATCTCCTCCGGCCGCGCGCGCGGCTCCGCCGTCGCCGCCACAGCGGGTGTGTCGGTCGTGCCCACGACGAGCTTGTCGTGCCACGGGATCGCGAAGAGCACGCGGCCGTCCTCCGTCTTCGGAATCATAAGCGCGCTGCTCCCTGGCAAAAACTTCTTCGGCAACACCACATGCACGCCCTGGCTCACCGCGACCATTGCGCGCGTCGCCGGCTCGTCAAACCGCCTCACCCGATCGACGAATACGCCCGTCGCGTTGATCACCGCCCGCGCCCGGATCGTAAACTCCCCGCCCGTCTCGGCATCGCGCGCCAGCACCCCGGCCACCCGGCCTCCCTCTTTGAGGAGGCCCGCGCAGTCGCAGTAGTTCGCCAGCACCGCGCCTTGCCCGACCGCCGTCTGCGCGAGGTTGATGGCGAGCCGCGCATCGTCAAATTGCCCGTCGTAGTAGAGCACGCCGCCCGCGAGGCCCTCGGTCTCGACCGTCGGCAGATGCCCGACCGTCTCCGCCCGTGACAACCGCCGCGAACGCCCCGCCGAGAGCCGGCCGGCCAGCAGGTCATACACCGTCATTCCGAGAGCGTAATACAACCCCGCCCGCCGCGAATAGTTGGGAATCACAAACGCCATCCGGCGGGCGAGATGCGGCGCGTTGCGCAACAGCAGCCCGCGCTCGCGCAGTGCCGAGCGCACGAGCGGAATGTTCCCCTGCGCGAGGTAGCGCACGCCGCCGTGCACGAGCTTCGTCGAGCGACTCGAGGTGCCCTGCGCGAAATCCGCGCGCTCGATCAGCCCCACGCGATAGCCGCGCGCCGCCGCGTCCACCGCCGCGCCGAGGCCGCTCGCGCCACCGCCGACGATGAGCACGTCGAAACTTTCCCCGCCGGCGCGCAGCCGGTCGAGCGCGAGGTCGCGTCGCATGGCCGGTTTCAAAACTTCCTCGACAGCTCGAACGTGTATTGGCGTCCGCGGATGTTGGCCGTGCCGCCCTGGTAGCCGTATTGCTCGTCGGCTTGGCGCGGCTCGCTGTCGAGCACGTTGTTCACGCCGAGACGCAGCGTCACGCCCTTCAACCACGGCCGGTCACGGCCCGCGAAGCGATACGAGACCCATGTGTTGTGATTGTAGGCGGGACCGACCCGCAGCAGGTAGCGCGTGATGCCGTTGTCGTTGAAAACGCGGATGTAGCCGGGCGCACCCAGCGCGCGGTAGATCGCTTCGGTGGTCGCCGCCGAGGTATCGACGAACGAGCCGAAATAACTCGTGAACCAGCCGGCCGAGACCGGTCCCTGCCGCCACGATGCCGACCCGTTGGCGCGCCACTTCACGCGGCCGTTGCGTTCGAGTTCATCGAGCAGCGGCGAGGCCGCGTCGTCCTGCGAACGGCGTAGCACGTAGTGGGTCGCGTCGCCGTTGAAGGTGAACTGGCCGAGGCGCGTCCTCCCCGAGCGCCACTGCACGCCGAATTCGTAGCCCTGAATATCCCGTCCGCTGAGGTTGAGGTAGTCGTCGATCACGCTCACGAGCTCGCCCACCGGGGCACGGCGGGCGTTGTTGCCCGTCTGCGCGGCGTTATAGGCCGCAAAGGCCAGGCGGTCGGCATCGGTCACCGCCGTGCGCACGATTTTGTTCGAGCCCTTGTAGGCCGCCGTGCCCGAGCCGAGGTCGATCCGGTCGATGGCCGTGCCCCTCGCCAACTCGGCCTGCGTCGCCAGCGCGAGCACGGTCTCGTCGCGGTTGATCGCCGCCTGCCCGCCCACGTTCTCGATCACCTTGTTCTGGTTCAGATGAAAGTAGTCGAAGGCGAACGACAGGCCGCGCACCTTCGGCACGTCGAGCACGAGGCCCGCCACCCAGGTTTTGGCCTCCTCGGGCGCGAGGCCTTGGTTGCCTTGCCGGAAGAGCGTGCGCTGGGCGATGCCGTCGATGGGCAGAGCGGTCACGTCGAAGCGATATCCGTCTTCGGCGCTGATCTGGCGACGCAGCGGGGTGACGTTCGTCTGCACGAGATTCGGCGCGCGGAACGATTCGGCAGCCGAGGCGCGCAGCTTGAGAAAGGTAAACGGTTTCCACACCAGGCTGGCCTTGGGCTTGGTCGTCTGGCCGAAGATCGAGAAATGCTCGTAGCGCGCGGCGAGCGTCAGCTCCAGTCCCTCGACGAGCGGCTTGCGGTTGGCGGAAGTGACGAAGGGCAGAGCCGTCTCCACGTAGGCCGCGTAAATGGTCTGGCTCGCGCTGATGGGCACGTTCGAGCTGAGCGCGAGGAAATCGTTGTCGCCCTCGCGCAGGAACGGGAACTGGCTGCCCGAGCCCGGCGGGTTCAGGCCGACGAAGCTCGCGCGCTTGTCGTCGTAGGTCTCGTGGCGCACCTCGACGCCGCTCGCCACGCCGATCTCGCCGCCGCCAAACAGCCGTCCGAGACGACCGTTCACCTTCGCGTCCCACATGAAAAGATTCGTCCGCCCGAAGCGGTCCTCGTCATCGTAGAGCGGATCGAGCACCGCCGCCGGATTTTTGAAGGCCTGATCGACCGCGATCTGGTTGTTCACGATCTTAAAGGTCACGGGAAACGGGTTGAATGCCGTCGCGTCCGTGCGGTTCAGCGCGCGTCGCAGCGCCGACTCGCGCACTTGGAAGCGTTCGTATTCGTGCGCCTGCGAACCCGAGGCCGTCACCGCCGACTCCCACTCCCATGACTCGCCGAACTTTCCGCGCAGCCCGCCGAGCACGCGCCACGAGTAGGTGTAGACTTCCGTCACGCGCGGCTTGAAGCCGTCGCCGGTATTTTGCCCGGGCGAGATGCCGGTCCAGAGCGAGACGTCGGCCGGTGCGCCCGTGAGGCGCGGCGTGCCGTCGCTGTTGGGCGCGCCCGTCGGGCTGTAGAAGCGCACGCCGAAGGGATTCCACGGGCTCGCCGCCGGCAGATAGATTCCCGGGTCGTCGGTGTTCTTGAAATTCACCGGTTCACGCCCCGTGCGGCTGTAGGCACGGTAGAAGAGCAGGTCGCCAAACGCCGCCAGCCGGTCGTCGATCGTGTGGTCCGCGAACGCCGCGAACTGCACGCGGTCCGTCGCCGGCACGAGCATCTTCCACCGGTTCCAATTCGAGAAGGTCGCGTTCTCCGGGCTATCGATGTTTCTGGAGAGCGCCGTCTGCTTGAAACTCACCCCCGCCGCGCTCGGCCAGAGGTAAAACATGCCTTCGGCCGACATCGTCGCCACGCCCGGCGGCGGTGTCGTGCTCGTCGTGATGCCGGCGTTGCCCGTCGGGCGCGAGCCGACAAAGGTCCGAAAATCGGGCTGGATAAAACCCCGCTGCCACTGGCCCCATTGGTTCACGTTGTTCGTGTTCGCAAAGTCGTTGTCGCGGGCGAACGCAGCGCCCGTCACGGGATCGATCACCGGGATGCCGTTCCACGGCGCTGGCAGGTTCCGGCTCACGCGCAGATCGGCGTTCTTCGACCAGGCCCGGTCATGCGCGGCGAGCGCGTCCCGATGAAAATAGTCGACCGATACCGAGAGGTTCGTCTTCCCCAGCCGCATCCCTTCAAACGCGGTGGCGCTGAACTCGTTCGCCCCGCCATGTTGGGTCACCGAGCCCTTTAACGTCAGCCCGCGGCCGATGAAGCTCCGCGAGACGATGCTGTTGATCACGCCCGCCGCCGCATCCGCGCCGTAGATCGCGGAAGCGCCGTCGCGCAGGATTTCCACGCGGCTCACCAGCGCGCGGGGGACCGAGTTGATGTTCACCGCGAGCGAGGGCACGCCGTTTTCCGCCATCGAGATCGGGTGCGGCGCCATCCGCCGCCCGTTGAGCAGCGTGAGCGTGCTCCCCGAGCCGATCCCGCGCAGATCGACCGAGGCCACGTCGCCGCGCGCCTGTTGCGGGCCGTTGTTGATTTCCGTGATGGCCGAGGGCTCCGCCGCACCGAGCGTTTCGAACAGCTCGGCCATTGTGCCCGCGCCGCGCGCGTCGAGATCGGCCGCGCTCAAGATCGTCACGGGCAGGGCCGTCTCCGCGTCGGCCCTCCGGATGTTCGAGCCGGTGACGGTGACCGCCGCGAGTTTCAGCGCCTCCTCATCCGACCGGGCCGCGGGAGTCGCCGGTGTGACGGTCTGGGCGGGGGCGATGGCGGTGGTGAGCGCGAGGCAGGCTAAGGCGAAGGGGATTTTTCGGGTTTTCATGGATGCGAGCGCGAGGTTCGGCCCGTGGGACCGCTGCCGGCGAGTAAAACGTTTATGCGCATAAATAATCTACTGACAGTTTAACCTGTCCGTCACATTCCACCCCCAACGCAGCCCCTCCCCACCCCGTTTCCCCGGTGGGCGCGCCCCTTTCCCCATGCCCAAAAAAGAAGCCTACCCCGACGAAACCCTCCGTATGGCCGCCACCCTTTACTACGTGGACGGCCTCGGCCAGGCCGAGGTCGCCAACCTCGTGCGCGTCTCGCAGACTAAGATCTCGCGTCTCCTCGCCGTCGCCCTCGAGCGCGGCATCGTGCGCATCACCGTCGAGGAATATCACGCCCGCAACGACCGGCTCGAGCACCGGCTCTGCAGCCGGTTCGGCCTGAAGTCGGCCGCCGTCATCCGCACCGCCAAGAACGCCGGCGCAGAGGCCGCGCGGCGCACCGTGGGCCACTTCGGCGCACCGTTCGTCGCCTCGATTTTCCCGACCACCGGCATCGTCGCCGTCGGCGGCGGGCGCAGCGTCGCCGAGGTCGTGCAACGCTTCCGGCGCGGCCCCACCCGCCGCCTCAGCGTCGTGCAGGCGATGGGCAGTATCGACTCCAACATTTCCCCCGTGGACGCCCTCGAACTCGGCCGCTCCATAGTGAAGCTCTGGGGCGGCGAGTTCCTCACGCTCAGCACCCCCGCCTTCGTGCCCGACAAGAAGACCCGCGATTTCTTCCTCGCCTCCGACCAGATCAAATTCGTCTGGCAACGTCTCAAGCAGGCCGATGCCGCCGTCGTCGGCGTCGGTTCGCTGGAAAACTCCGTCTACACCGAGCGCGGTGTCCTCACCCCCGGCGATCTCGCGCATCTGAAGAGCGCCGGCGCCGTCGGCGAAATCTGCGGCCGCTTCTTCGACGCCCAAGGCCGCGAGTGCGCCTCCCGTTGGCGCGACCGCGTCATCAGCATCGAACTCGGGTATCTCAAAAAAATCCCCGCCGTCGTCGGCGTCGCCGCCGGCGCCGAACGCGCGGTCGCGGTGACGGCCGCATTGCGCGGCGAATTCCTGAAATCCCTGCTCATCGACGAGAGCGGCGCCCAGGCCCTGCTCGCGCAATAGCGCCGCCCGCCGGGCCTCCGCGGCCGGCCGAAATCTCTCGCTTGCCCGGGTCAGGCGGCCCGCCCACGTTGCGCTCCGAAGCCCATGTCTTTTCCCAACCCTCCCGCGCTCCTCGGCAACCGCGATCTCCGCGCCTCCGACCTCGCCGGCCCCTCCGCCGAATCCCTCCTTCGCATTTACGCTTGGATGCACCTCGCCCGCACCGGCGACAACCGCATCCTCGAGCTTTTCCGTCAGGGCTTGATCAAGGGCACCGTCACCGGCGGCCAGGGCAACGAGGGCCTCATCGTTCCGCTCGCCCTCCTCGCCGATAAATCCACGGACGTGATTTCCTTCACGCACCGCGGCTTCGGCGGCCACCTCATCTGGAGCGGCCACCTCTGCGACCACCTCAACCAGTATTTCGCCAACGCCGACAGCCCCACGCGCGCCCGCGAGGGCAACATCCACCACGGTGACCCCGCCGCGCGCTCGCTGCCGATGATCAGCCACCTCGGCGCGATGCTGAGCAACGTCGCCGGCATGACCGATTCCCAGCGCCGCCTCGGCCGCCCCGCCGTCGGCTTCGCCTTCTTCGGTGACGGCGGCTCCAGCACCGGCGACATCCACGAGACCCTCAACCTCGCCTCGCTCCTCTCGCTCCCCGTCATCTTCGTCATCGAGAACAACCGCTACGCTTACTCCACCCCCGTCTCCGAACAATTCGCACCCGATACCGAGCTCTGGCGCCGCGCCGCCGGCTACGGTATCGAGGGCTTCGCGCTCGACACCACCTTCGACGTCGCCGCCACCGCCCGGACCTTCGCCGCCGCCATCGGGAAAGTCCGCGCCACCTCGCGCCCGCTCCTCATCGAGGCCCACACCCTGCGCCTCCGCGGCCACGCCGCCTACGACACCTGCGACTATTTGCAACCCGGCGAGTCCGACGACTTCTTCGCCCGCGATCCGCTCCCCAAATTCCGCGCCCAACTCATCGCCACCCACGGCGCCGCCCGACTCGAAGCCATCGACGCCGAACTCAACGCGTTTATCGAAGCCTGCATCACCGTCTCCCTCGCCGTCCCCCGCCCCGCCCCCGACGCCGCCGCGATGCTTGTCGATGTCTTCGCCCCCGCCAGCGCGCCGCTCCCGTGGATTCCATCCGTCACCTCCAAACTCTCAGCTCTCAACTCTCAGCTCCCAACTCCCCTCAGCACCGCCCAGGCGTTGAATGCCGCCCTCCGAAAAATCCTTACCGAGCGCCCCGAATCGCTCGTTCTCGGCCAAGACATCGGCACCTACGGCGGCGCCTTCAAAGTCACCGAGGGCCTCCTCGCCGACTTCGGTCGCCCGCGCGTGTTCAACACGCCGCTCGCCGAGAGCGCCTGCACCGGCTGGGCCGTCGGCCTCGCGCTCAACGGCCACCGCCCCATCGAGGAATTCCAGTTCGCCGACTTCGTGACCGAGGCCGCCACGCAGATCACCCTCAACGCCGCCACCTACCGTTTCCGCTCCGGCGCCGCCGTCCCCATCGTCTTCCGCCTCCCCACCGGCGGCGGCCTCACCTTCGGCTCCTTCCATTCGCAGGAACTCGACTCCTTCCTCCTCGCGATGCCCGGCCTGAAAGCGCTCTACCCCAGCAACCCGCAAGACGCCTTCAACGCCCTCCTCGCCGCCTACGAGGACAACAACCCGGTCCTTCTCTTCGAACACAAGGCCCTCTACCGTCGCGGCAAGTCATCCGTCGCCTGGGACGCCAGATACCGCGACATCTGGACGCCGAAAAAACTCCGCACCGGCGATTACGCGACGCTCATAACTTACGGCGAAATGGTGCACCTCGCCGAGGAAGCCGCCGACTACCTCGCCGCCGAATACGAGATCGCCCTCGACGTCTTCGACCTCCGCGCCCTCGCCCCGCTCCGCCTGGAAGACGTCGAAGCCTCCCTTGCCCGCACCGGCCGCCTCATCGTGTTGCACGAAGGCCGCCGCACCCACGGCTTCGGCGCCGAACTCGTCGCCCGCCTCACCGAGAAACATTTCTTTTCCCTGAAAGCCGCCCCGCTCCGCATCGCCTCCCTCGACCTCCCCGTCCCTTTCGCCCCCGAGCTC
>JBDNFZ010000159.1:0-2106 GCA_041689555.1 Opitutaceae bacterium
AGCACGCTCAGCATCAAGAGCGGAAACGCGAAGATCGCGATGCCCGTGCGCAGGCCGGAGAGCGCCGTGCGTTTCTCCGCGAGCAGGAGCTGCATGGTGTTCAGAATCATCGCATCCTCTTCGGGCGGCGGATCTGGGCGCGGGGGTGACCGGGGGCGTAACGGCGTAGGACTTGAACCGAATCTTCAGCCTTCAACCCTCGACTTACAACTGCCCGACGCACCCGCTCAGGTCGAAACGCCCAGCAGCCCGCGCGAGAGTTGGAAATCCACGAAGCCGCCGGCCGTCGCGGCGGGCAGAAATTCCCCGCGCGCGGTGGCGGCGAGCAGGCGGTGCAGCGTCGCCGTATCCGCGACGATTTCGCCGGTGAGCACCGCGTCCACATCGGCGAGCGCCGCCGGCGGCAACGCCCCCGGCGCGGCGATCTGCACGACCGGCAGCAGCGGGTGACCTTGCTGCGGCGAGTCGCCCACCAGCCCGAGAAACAGATGCGTGCCGCAACCGCCGAGGCCGGCGAGGTTTTCCACCCAGTGGTCGCTTTCCGTCGCGACGAGATGCAGGCCGGGCGCGGTGAACGGTTGTCCGTAGGCGAGCGTCGCGCGCGGCGGCGTCGCCCCGAGGAGCGGCCCGCGAAACGCCGGCGCGGCCAGCAGCGGATCGCTCTCGGGCAGCAGCACGGAGCCGCCGGCGGCGAGGACGGCGCCCGCAACCTGCGCGAACGCCGCCGCCATCGCGGGCGGTGGCGGCGCGGCGCTGAGCAAGCCGAGGGTGAGGCCGCCGAGACCGGCGACGACGCGCGGAGCGTCTGCCGATGCGGTGCCGGTGCCGGCGAACCACGCCTCGATCTTGCCGAGGGCGCGGTCGATGCCGCCGTCGAGCTGCACGCTGGCCCAGCCGAAGCGGTCGAGGGGGAGGCCGGCGGTCTCAAACTGGCGGCGCATGACGTCGTTGGGGATTTTTTCGCAGCCGTGCTCGAGCAGCAGGGCGGAAACGACGTTGGGGTGGGTCGCGTAGCCGCCGTAGGTGCGCTGCAGGAGGCGATACATCGCGTCGCCGCCGAAGCCGCAGCCCTCGGAGTGCGTGAGGGTCGCGAAGCGGTCGAGCCCGAGGGTGCGCGCGAGGCCGCTCGCGGTCATGCGCTCGGCGGCGAGACGCGCGATCTGCGCGGAGCACATGCTCGTGGGCAGCACGAGGCCCACGCGCTCGGTGGCGTAGCGCGGCCCGGCGCGATAGAGGCGAAGCGCGTCGGCGTGCGCGCTCCCGCCGGGAACGGACGCGCCCGGTCCGGGCGCCGCCGTGGCGAGCGGTTGTCCGTCGGGCTCGGCGCGGGCGCGGATCGCGGCGACTTGGGTCGAGTCGGTCTGCCGCCAGTCGCGCCAGAGCGAGGCCTGCGCGTGGCCGGCGTGCTCGCCGCGGGATTTTTTTCCCGAGGCGGTGGCGATGAGCAGCTCGAAGGACTCGGCGGCGAGCGTCTCCATCGGCTCGCCGTCGAGGTAGCGGCCGGCGTTGATGTCCATTTCGTGGACGAGGAGTTGGTGACGGCGCGTGGTCGTGGTGACCTTGAGCGTGGGGACGAAGGGGAAGTTGGTGATCGAGCCGTTGCCGGTGACGAAGAGGAAGAGGTTGCACCCGGAGCCCACCTGGCCGGCGATGCTCTCGAGGTCGTTGCCCGGGCTGTCCATGAAGTAGAAACCCGGCGCGTGTAGCGGGACCGCGTAGTCGATGACGTGGTCCACGCGGGTGCGCGGGTCCTTCTTGTGGACGGCGCCGAGGGATTTGAGCGCGATGTTGTAGAGGCCGCGGAAACGGTTGCCGGCGGAAGGATTGCTCTCGGGCGTGAGGCCGTGCCACGAGAGGCGCGTGCGGAAGCGGTCGATGCAGCCGAGCAAGGCGCGCGCGGTGGGCAGGTCGCGGACGTTCTTCATGACGTAGCTCTCGCCGCCGGCGATCTCGTCGGTCTCGCAAAGCACGCCGATGCCGCCGTGGCGCACGACCTCGTGGACGATCGCGCCCGCGAGGGGATTGCCCGAGACGCCGGAAAACGCATCCGAGCCGCCGCACTGCAACGCCACGCGCAGCGCGCTCAACGGCTCGGGCGTGCGCGCC
>JBDNFZ010000160.1:0-2173 GCA_041689555.1 Opitutaceae bacterium
CCGGCGATGGAGGAGTGACTTGGTCCCAACTCCCGGGCGTTCCGCTCACGCACCCGCTCTACAACGTCACCTTCGACATCACCGATCCGAAGCGCCTCGCCATCGGTAGCTGGGGCCTCGGCGCGCTGACCAGCGAAGACGCCGGCCAGACCTGGACCTATCGCAACGCCGGTCTGCCGGACCCGCATCGCGTTTGCCGCGTCGGCGTCGATCCAAAGGGCCGACTCTACGCGAGTGTCGTCGGGGCAACCCTGTTCGTATCGGCCGATTTCGGCCGGACGTGGAAACCCGATTCGCTCGCCGGCTTCGTTGTGAACAAATTCCTCCTCCAGCCCAAGGGCGTTAAGTAATCGGGCCGCCGACCCCGCCATGAAACGCCCGCTCCTTTTCCTTGTCGCCTCCGTCGTCGTTGCGCTCGCCGCCGGGGCTCAACCTTCCTTCAAAGCCGCGCCGCCCTCGACGGCGCCGGTGTTGGATGCCAAGCAACGCCGTGCGGACTATCTGCACCGCGTCGATGAAGTCCTGACTTGGGCCGCGGCCGGCGGGCGAGCCAAGACCGACGATCCCGCCAAGCTCGATCTCGCGATGATCGCGGCCAAGATCGTGCGCGGCGAAGATCTCCCCGGCTGCTCGCAGCGCGTGATCGCACTCATGGCGGAGCCCGGCACCGGCCCGTTCTGGATGTTCCCGACCGTCTGCATCGCCTATCTCGGCCGCGACCGGCTCACGCCCGAAGCCCTCGCCTCGATCCGCACCGCGTGGCGCACCACCCGCCAGCTCCGCGGGGACACGGAGAACCACTGGGCGATGTATTACCTTTCGCTCTACCTCATGGCCGAGCTCTACCCCGATGAGCCCGCCGACACGTGGTATTCCGGGAAATCCTCCGCCGAGAATCTCGCCGAGGCGCGTTCCTACCTGATCCACTGGATGGATCTCACCACCACGGTCGGGCAGGGAGAGTTCAACCCCACGAACTACATCGGCGAATACGTCATTCCCCTGCAGTTCCTCGCCAACTGGGCCAAGGACCCCGAGATGAAACAGCGCGGCACCATGATGCTCGACTGGTTCTTCGCCGAGCTCGCCGTCAGCACCCTCGACGGCGTCCTCCGCGGTCCGAACTCGCGCGCCGACGAAGGCACGGTGATCGAGCGCTGGCGGTCGATGGCGTCCTATTTCAGCTGGCTCCTCTTCGGCAACACCCCGCCTACTCCGGGTTACAACGGTTGGGGTCTTTACTTCGTGCCGCTCGCCGTGAACTACGAGCTGCCCGAGGTGATCTACCGCATCGCGACCGACCGCGCTGGCGATTTTCTGCAACGCGACCGCGCGCGCGTCCGCCGTTTCTGGCGCTACAGCGACGAGCTTTCCCCGCCGGTTTATAAAACCAATTACGTCCGCGGAGATTACGCCGTGGGCTCGACCACCGGCGGCCGGATGGACCCGATCCAGGCGCACGTGTGGGACGTCACGTGGGCCGAGCCCGATCCGCGCGGGAAGCACACCACGATGTTCTCCCTCCATCCGCATTCGGCACCCGAGGCCATGATGGGCACCTTCGTCACCCACCCGGAACCGATGATCAAGGATGTCACCTTCGAGGGTAAGCCGTCCTACGATTCCCCCGACAAGATCATGGGCTGCTCGCCCTATGAACGCGTCTTCCAAGACCTCGACACCGTGATCGCGCTCTACGACATCCCGGTCGGCACGCGTTTCCCGCACATCAACGGGTTCTTCTCGAAAGATCTGCTCGACGTCACCGAGGACAAATCCGGCTGGATTTTCGCCCAGGGGGGCCGCGCCTACCTGGCCTACCGTCCGCTCGCCGGCTACGATTGGATCAAATATCTCCACTACACGAGCGGCTGGGCCAAGACGCGCGACGATCTCGGCGGCCGCATCCTCACGAGCCCGCACCTGAAAAACGGCACCATCGTGCAAGCCGCGAGCATGAGTGAGTTCAAAGACTTCGCCGCCTTCCAAGCCGCCATCAACGCGCTGCCGCTCACGTTCAAACTCGAGCCCTCGCCCTCCGTGCAGTTCACGAGCCTGCGCGGCAAAAAAATCACCTTCACTTATGACCAAGCGCCGGTCGTCGACGGACGCGCGGTCGACTACTCGCAATGGAAACTCTTCGAGGGCCCGTATCTCAACGCGGAGATCGGCG
>JBDNFZ010000161.1:0-4342 GCA_041689555.1 Opitutaceae bacterium
GCGGCGCACGGCCTCGCCGGTCTCGACGACCTCGAAGCCGTGCGACTCGGCGACGGCCTTCGACTTGGAGCCGGGATAAAGGCCGATGATGACCTTGCAGCCGCTGTCCTTGAGGTTGAGCGCATGGGCGTGGCCCTGCGACCCGTAGCCGAGGACGGCGAGCGTTTTGTTGGTGAACACGCCGAGATCGGCGTCTTTGTCGGTGTAGACTTTTGCGGGCATAATAAAAAAGGCGGAGGTGATGGCGGAGGATCAGCGTTTGAGCGCGAGTTGCCCGGTGCGGGCGAGCTCGATGATGCCAAACGGCTCGAGCAGGCCGAGGAACGCGCCGATCTTCGCGTCGTCACCCGTCACTTCGACGATCAGGGAGTCGGCAGAGAGGTTGACGATCTTGGCGCGGAAAACACCGGCGATTTGCAGCAGCTCGGCACGGTTCTGCGAATTCGCGCGGAGCTTCACCAACACCAGCTCGCGGGCCACGGCCTGGCTTTCGCTGAAATCGGCGACCTCGACGACGTTGACGAGCTTGCGGAGCTGTTTCGTGCAAAGGCCCAGAGCCGCCTCGTCGCCCTTGAGGACGATGGTGATGCGGGACAACGATGCGTCGTGGGTCGGCGCGACGTTGAGCGAGTCGATGTTGAAACCGCGACCGGAGATCATCCCGGTCACGCGCGCCAGCACACCGAAAGTGTTTTCGACCAGGACTGAAATCGTGTGACGCATGAAGTTGGAGTGAAATTAAAGTGGTGGTGGACGCCGAGGGACTCGAACCCCCGACCCTCTCGGTGTAAGCGAGATGCTCTAACCAACTGAGCTAGGCGTCCGAGCCGAAGGGAGAGGAAAGCCTGCGGGCCATGGCGATGACAAGAAATTATTCGGCCGGCGGAAAGCTCCGGCGCCCTGCCCGGCTGGTATCCGCGATCATCGCGCGGCCTTCGGCTTGAGCAGGCCCTCGCGCACCATGAGCTCGGCATTTTGAAGGGCGTTGAGCGCGGCGCCCTTCCAGAGATTGTCGCCGCTGACCCAAACCGAGAGGCCGTTGTCGAGCGCGGTATCGATGCGGATCCGGCCGACGCCGCACGTTACCCGGCGACTGAAATCGAGCGGCGTCGGGTAGGACTGCCGGGCCGGCTCGTCGACCAACTCCGCCCCGGCAAAAGCAAGAATCGCCTCCCGCGCGGCGGCCACATCGACGGGCCGCTCAAACTCGGCGTTGAGCGCGACCGAGTGGGCCCGCACCACCGGCACGCGCACACACGTGGCCGAAATCCGCAGGTTCGGCAGACCCATGATTTTGCGGCTCTCCTCGCGCATCTTGGTTTCTTCGCCCGTGTAGCCGTCGTCGCCAAAGCTATCGACCTGGGGAATCGCGTTGAACGCGATCTGATACGGGTAAACTTTCTTCGTAAGCAGCGCGCCCTTAACATGGGCCTGGACTTGGGATTCGAGCTCGTCGATGGCATCCGCACCGGTCCCGGACACAGACTGATAGGTGGCCGCAAAATACCGCTTCAAGCCGAAGCGCAGGTGCAGCGGCCACAGCGCCATGAGGGCGACGGCCGTCGAACAATTGGGATTGGCGATGATCCCGCGATGGGCGCGCAACCCCTCGGGATTGATCTCGGGAATGACTAGCGGCACTGCCGGGTCCATCCGATAGGCGGAACTCTTGTCGATCACGAGACAGCCCGCCTTGACCGCCTCGGGCGCGAGCGCACGGGTGGTCGCACCGTCCACCGCGAAGAACGCGAGGTCCAAATCCGCAAAAACGGCCGGCTTCGCCTCCTCGACCGTGAACCTACGGCCGGCACGTTCCACGATTTTGCCCGCCGAGCGGGCCGAAGCGAAGAGCCGCAGCGTCGCTAACGGGAAGTTCCGCTCAAGCAGCAGCCCGAGCAATTCTTGACCGACCGCGCCCGTGGCGCCGACGATACCGACCGTGAATGATGCCGACGTAGACATAGTTGCTCCTTGGGAGTCGTATAACCAAACCTGCGCCCGCCTCGGCATCAAGCCCGCAGACCGTGCGCTGCTCGCGAGCATCGGAACCGCGACGATGCAGTTCTTCACCGGCGGTCGCCTCGTGAAGAGTTTCGCCATCTCGACCTCCCGACGCCCGCCTTCGAACCTCAAGAACTCACTCGGGACCCCTCGCGGTCTCCATGAGATCGCCGAGCGGATCGGTGCCGGCCAGCCGCCCGGCATGGTCTTCAAAGGACGTGTGTCAACGGGCCGACACTACCGTGAGTTTCCCGACGGCGGAGCGGCGGACGACCTGATCACCGGCCGTATCCTCTGGCTGCGGGGCTTGGAGGCCGGGATCAACCTCGGCGGCGACGTCGATACCTACGAACGTTACGTCTACATTCACGGGACCAACCACGAGGACCGCATCGGCGAGGGCCTGAGCGCCGGCTGTGTCCTCATGGGAAACCTCGACATCGTGGAACTCTACGAAGCCGTGCGGGCCGGCGACCATGTCCTGATCTCGGACTGAAGATTTTGCCACCGCCGCGCCGCCGGCCTATTTCCCGCGGACCAGGCGTTGAAGCTTGGAAAAATCCTCTTCCAGCTGGCTGTTGGGTTCGGCCTTCAGGAAGCGGCGCGCCTGGGTAATCGCCCGCTCTGCGGCCGGCTTGTCTCCGACGCGGACCAAATGCTGGACGAACGTGACGACCACCTCGTCGAAGAAACCGATGCCCGCACCCCGGCCGAAACTCTCCAAGACCGAATTGAACGCCTGAAATTGCGCCGGCAAACTCCCGCCCTCGAGACTGCGGACAAGAATCTCGCGGGCCTGTTGGGTGCTCAGGTCCACGCGCTTGGACTGATGTTTCCGCGCCAGCAACCGGTCTTCCGCTTCCGCCGCGCTCAATTCTCCCCGGGCGCGCAGACTGGCGCTCACCCGCTTCGCAAAACCGGCCTCGATATCCGGGTAGCTTTGAAACGCCAGCGTCGCCTCCCGCAGCAGCTTCTCGCGCTGGCGGGCATCCCGCCCCGCCGCCGCCTCTGCCAGAATCAGATTCTCCCATGCCGCCACGTTTCGGCGTTCGAGCGTCACGGCTTTGCGGGCCGCCCGCACCGCCGCTTCGCGGGCGCCGGTCGCCAGATAGTCCGCCGAGAATGCGGCATGAACCGACGACTGACGGAAGGGCGGCAGATCGCGAAATCCTTCGTTCAGAAATTTCAGCTCGTGGTCGGTGACTCTCCGCCACGTCTGCGGGTCGTAGGCGAAACCGGTCACGAAGCGCTGCTCCGCGTAGCGACCGACGTCGAAACGCCATTTCTGATCGGCCGCAAGATAGCCGAACCACGCGTGGCGCCCGTCGTTGCCGGCGCCGCTGTAGAGCAGGGTCGGCACGCCCCGGGCTTTCCCCATGTGGGTGGCGAAATAGGCCTGGTCCACGCAGATTCCCCCGTCGCGGAGGATGAACGGCAGCGTGTAAGCAGAACCGGGCCAGATCGGATTGCCATTGGCCACCCGGTCCTGACGGTAACGCACCATCGTGTAGGCGCGATCCAACTGGGCCAACGGATAGTCGGTAATCTGCTGACACCAGGTGAGCTGGTCAAAAGGAGCGGCGGTATCGACCACGAACTTCAGGTGCTTGGCCGGGAGCCGGCTCGGGCGGTGGAACAGCCGGCCGGCGGTCTCTTCGCGCACCCACCAGTCGAAAGCCGCAATCGGCTCCGGGAGTCGGCGCGGCCATGCGTTCGCCGTGACCTGCCCGTGCGGCCAGCCTGGCGGCGGCGCCACGTCGTAAACCACGGCGATCGCCAGTGCCAGCGCCGGGTGGCTCGCGAACTTTGCCCGGTCGTGCCGATACAGTTCGTTGAGAATTCGAAAGGTCTCGGGCAGATAATCCTGGGGCGTGACGATCTCGAAGAACTCGTCGCCGAATCGGTCGTTGCCCAGCAGCCACGCTTGAAAATCCGGCGCGAGGAACCGCCCGAGAGGGCGGGCACCCAGCTCAAACCGACTCGGCATATTGGAGTGCCCGACTTGGGCTGATTCGATCGCCTTGATCCAGGCCGGGACGAACTCCGCGTCCGTCTTCGCCCACCAGCCGGCCCACGTGGCCGCGCGCAGCCAGGCTGCGGCCGCCGCCAACTTGTCCTGCTCGTAAGCGGATCGCGCGGCCCGCCGCAACGTCGCCACCGCCTCGGGCCATTTCTCGGGCGCCGCCTCGCGGATGATCGCGGCTAGGCGGGTCGGTGTCGGCGCTTGCGGCACTTCGATTGCCGGGATCGGTTCGATGCCCATCAACCACAGCGGCGCAAGTCCGGCTCCCAACCATCGCCCCCATGTCCGCAATTTCATGAGTTCAAGAAGTCAGGGTCA
>JBDNFZ010000162.1:0-3431 GCA_041689555.1 Opitutaceae bacterium
CAACGGTAGATCGGCAGCGCGGCTTCTTCGACGATCTCGTCGCGGTAAAAATTCGTCAACGGCACCTCGGCGGTCGGCACGGCATAGAGCGGGTCGGCGGTCTCATACATCTGCCCTTCCTTGTCGGGCAACTGCCCGGTCGCGGTCGCGCTCGCCGCGTTCACGAAGATTGGCGGGGCCACCTCGGTGTAGCCGGCCCGCACGTTCTCGTCCAAAAAGAAATGCAGCAACGCCCGCACGATCCGGGCCCCGTCGCCGACGTAGAAAGGAAAACCCGCACCCGTCACCTTGGCGCCCCGCGCGAAATCGAAGAGCCGCTCGAAACCCGGGATTTCCCAATGCGGCACCGCGTGCGGCGATACCGCCGCGACGTCCCCGTTGGCCGCGCAGACCACGTTCTCCTCGGGGGTGCGGCCCTCGGGCACGCTCGCATGGGGCAGGTTCGGGAGCGAGAGCATCGCCACGCGAAATTTGTCCTCGGTCTCCTTCAACCCCGCCTCGCGTTCCTTGGCCCGGGCCGACACCGCCTTCATCTCGGTCACCTTGGCGATGAACTCCGGCGACCCCTTCGGCAGGGCGGCCATCGCGGTGTTGGCCGCCTTTTGCTGCGCCCGGAGCTGCTCGACTTCCTGTAACTGCGCGCGCCACGCGGCGTCGATCGCGAGCACCGCGTCGAGATCGACCGACAAGTGTTTCTTGGCGAGCGCCGCGCGCACGAGTTCGGGAGTTTCGCGAATCAACTTGGGATCGAGCATCGGATTAAAGGAATTAAAAATCTCAGCGAGCCGCACGCGCGCGGGCCCGCTCAAAACGCGCGTAGACGTCGCGGACCGGCAGGTGCTTCAGATCTCCCGCCGGAGCCTGAATCACAAAATTCGTCGGACCGTTCAACGGATAGGGGCCGAAAAGAAGCGGGTCCGTGGGCCCGAAAATCCCGAAAGTCCGCACGCCTTGGGCCGCCGCCAGGTGCATGGGCCCGCTGTCGTTGGTGATCACCCACTCGGCGCGGCGGATGAGCGCCGGCAGCGAGACGAGACTTGTGTTGCCCGTCAGGTTGAGAAACTGCGCCGAGGTGAAGGATCCGCGGTCGGGCAGGTAGTTGTTGCCCGCCCAGACGACCCGGCGCGAGCGGTCCTCCTTCAGAATCAGTTCGGTCAACTGCTTGAAACCGCCCCAGCGTTTTTCGATCCGCCGACTGTCGGGAAACATCAGGATCGGCCGCGCTCCTCCGCGCCCGTCGGCAAACTTCAGGTTGAGGCTCTCGGCCTCGCGAAACTTGAGCGCGCCCGTGAGTTCCGGCTTCACGCCGAGCACCGGGCAAAACTGGAGCAGGATGTCGATCGCGTGGCTGCGCCGGCCGTCCGGGGGCAACGGGACCTTTTCGTCGTAGAAAATCCCCGCCATCTCCCGCGCGTCGGTGCGCCCGACCTTTTTCTTTCCGTGCGCCCGCGAGGTCATCAGCCCCGTCCGCAGCAGGCCTTGGAAATCGAAGACGTAATCGAACTTCGTCTTCCGCACCTCCGTCATGAGTTTCAAAAACGCCGTCGCACCGCCCGCCCGTTCAAAGACAAAAACCTGGTCCACCGCCACGCTCGCCCGCACCAGCGGCGCAAACATCTCGCGCACGATCCAGGAGATTCTCAGGTCGTCCCGCTGCGTCTTCAATGTGGTCGCAACTTGCAGCCCGTGAACGATGTCGCCGAGGGAGGAAGGCTTGATGATGAGGAGTTCGGTCATGCGGTCGGTCCCGGTCGGGGAGAATGTGCTTCTCACCGCGCGAGTGTTACGTTTGATGGCTTTTCCCGGACAAAATCAAAGCCAAATCCCGCGCGCGTGCTCACTCTTCTGCTCAAGACCCTCGGTTGGCTGCTCGCGCACACGCCCGAACCGGTTCTGAGCGTCGCCGCCGCCGGCCTGGGAGACGCGCTTTACTTTGGCCTGCCCCGGCGACGTCGCCTCGCACTTTCCAACCTCGACCGCGCTTTCCCCGCCCGTCCCCTCGCTTGGCACCGCGCCACCGCCCGCACCGGCTTTCGCCGGCTGATCGAGACCGGGCTGCTCTCGCTCGCGACGCCCTTCCTCGGCGAAAAACGCCTGCGCGCGATCATCTCGCCTTCCCCGGAATTGCTCGCCGCCTACGCCCGCCACCGCGCCGATCCCGCCGCCACACTCATCTGTTCTCCGCACATCGCATACTGGGAAGTGCAAACGGCCCAGCCCCTCGTGATCCCCGACCCGTTCCCCGAGTTCGGCATCATCTTCCGTCCGCTCGACAACCCCGCCGCCAACGCCTTCATCGTCCGCTCGCGCGAACGTTTCGGCATGAAACTTCTCTCCCGCAAAGAGGGCTTCGCCGAAGCTTTGAGAATCCTCCGTCGCCAAGGTTTCGTCGGCGTCCTTTTCGATCAAAACGCCGGCCTTCAGGGCGCGCTCACCACGCTTTTCGGTCGCGTCTGCTCGACGACCGAATTGCCCGGCTTGATGGCCGAGAAATTCTCCGCCCGCGTCTACGGTGTTTTCCCCCTGCGCCGCTCCTTCTGGCGCGTCGAGCTGGGCTGCGCCGCCGTCGCCCACGACCACACCGCCGCCGGAGTCACCGTCGCGCTCAATCGCTGGCTGGAATCCCTGCTCGCCAAAAACGATAACCTCTGTGCCTCGTGGCTTTGGTCGCACGACCGCTGGCGCAACCAGGACATCCCCGCCCTGCGTCTTCGACTCGCCGCCAAACGCGACCTCCTTGCCGCCGATCTCGCCGCCCGCGCCTTGCCCGCGCTCCTCCGCCGCACCCGCGTATTTGTCCGCCTGCCCAACTGGCTGGGCGATGTCGTTATGGCGCTCCCGCTGCTCCGGGCGCTGCGCCGCTCGCGCCCCGATGCCGAGATCACCCTGGTCGCCGCGCCGGCCGTGCTCGCGCTCGCGCGTGGCTGGGAGATCGCCGATCGCTTCGCGGCCCTTCCCCCGCGCGGGATCGGTTATTTTTCGCACTTCCGGCGGCTCCGCCTCCGCTACCCCGATGTTTATTTGCTGTTCACCAATTCCCTCCGCGGCGACCTCGAGGCTTGGCTCACCCGCAGCCCGCAACGCTTCGGCCTTGTGCGCCCCGGCCGGCCCCGCCCGCTCCTCACCCACGCCTATCGCCGGCCCGCCGACTTCGACGAAAGCGCCCACCACCAGCTCGCGCTTTGGGAAAACTTCTTCCGCCACTTCGGCCTCGCCACCGACCCGGATCGCTCGCCGCTCCCGAGGCCGTTGGTCGCACCTGCACCCGCCGTCATCGGCCTGATCCCCGGCTCCGAGAACACACCGGAAAAACGCTGGCCCGTCGCCCACTGGCGCGCGTTGATCGCCGCCCTTCCCGACCATAGCTTCATTCTCTTCGGCACCGTCCGCGACGCCGCGATCACCGCCGGGATCGCCGCCGGTTTTTCCGC
>JBDNFZ010000163.1:0-6089 GCA_041689555.1 Opitutaceae bacterium
ACCTTGGACAAAATCCAAGAGACCGAAAAACCGGGTCGTGCCGGCGTCCTGGCTTTGGCTAGTCCTCTGGGTCAACCGAGCCACCGCCAAGAAGCGGCTGAAAAAGCGCAGATCGAGTGGCTTCATGCCCTGACCGACGCGTTGCTGACTCCGACATCGGCAGCCCAGTCCGCTTTGGTCGAAGCTGCAAGATATTGATCGCTCGATCTGCCGAGACTTCGGTCGGCCGTCGAGTTACTCCGGTTCGCAGGCCGGTTGGAGACTGCGCAAACCTTGCTGGCAATGAGTGAGAGGACCTTCCCGAGGAATCTCTGGGCGGAAGCGTAACGGGCGGAATTGCACCAGCTGTTTGCTGCGCGGCCGGCCCCGGTTGGAGCAACTTCTCCGAAGGCGGGTTTTATCCGCGGAGAGAAATTATTTTTTGTCCATCTCGAGGAGGTGATGGTGGCAGGCGACTGGATGGCGGCCCGAGAGTTGATTCGAAACGCCCGGACACGGGGACAGGAACTTGTTTGGGTGGCGAAGCGCGATGCCGACCTGCTTCTCGCGCGCATGCGGATCGAGCAGGCGTGTGGAGAACGCACGGCGATGCTGATCGCGACAAAACAGTTTCTGGACGGTGACGAACGTCGTGCTAGCACCGCCCTAAGTTTCGCCCAACAGATTTACGCGACAGGCGCAAAGGAAGACGCCGCCCTCGTGCTCCGAGAGATTTTGCGAAAATCGCCCGACTTTGGACCGGCTGAAAAGCAGGGCGTCGCCTGGCGGCCAAAAAAGCAATAAGCCGAGTTTGCCTCGGGAACACCGACTCCTTCAGCTCGATGAATGTCAAAATGGCTCCTCATCGACGGGTTTAATCTAGCCTACCGCTGCTTCTTCGCGATCCCGGAGCTGACTCGGGCCGACGGCTTTCCGACCAACGCCTTGCACGGTTGGGTTAAATCGATCTGGAAGCTCATCGACCAAGAGAAGCCGGAGTCGACCTTGGTTTTCTTCGATCTCGGCGGAGCCCAGGATCGGCTCGCGCTGCTGCCCGAATACAAGGCGCAGCGTGAAGAGATGCCGGAGGCGCTGGCAAAGCAGCTGCCCTTTATCCGGACGCTTACGCGGGCGTTGGGCTGCGTCGGCATCGAGCAATCGGGAGTCGAAAGCGACGACTTGCTCGCGGCCGAAGCGGTCGCTTTGGCCGCGGCCGGCCACGAGGTCTTGATCGTGAGTTCCGACAAGGACTTCGCGCAAATCGTGGGTGAGCGCATCAAAATCCTGCTACCGCCGCCGACGGCGAACCCGAGAATCGGTTGGCAGATTCGAGATGCGGCGGGTGTGCGCGAGAAGTTCGGTGTGCCGCCTGTGATGATCGCCGACTTTCTGGCGCTTGTCGGCGACGCCTCGGACAACATACCCGGCATCGCGGGGGTTGGTCCGAAAACAGCTTCGAAATGGTTGCTGGAGTGGGGGAGTCTCGCGGGGGTGATCGCGCACGCGGCGGAGCTGGAGCCCGCGCGGTTCAGGGAGAGCGTTAGGTTGGAAGCGGCGAAACTTTATCGAAATCTAAAGCTCACGACGTTGAACCTCACGCTACCTAGCCTCGTGGTCGGCAAACCGACGTCCTCTCCCGACGACATTTTTCGATTGCTCGAGGAACTCGAAATGCGGTCGGCGCTGGCCGAGGCAAGGGAACGCTACCAACAGCCGGAGTTGTTTTGAAGCTTCGCCGCCTGATCGGGCCTGATCTGCGCTGGCCCAAAGCATCGGGCCGAACTCGGGCTAGCGACCTTCTTTCGAAACGTTCTTGGGATCAAAAATGTAGCCAATTCCGTGCACGGTTCGGAAATGCTTCAGATCCAAATCGTGAGTGCTGAAAAGATCCCGGACCTTTACGATATATTGGTCGAGCGAGCGACTGCGGACATCCGCGTGAACACCCCAAACGGAATGGATCAGAGCCTTACGGGTGATGACCTCACCATGGTGGGCGTTGAGATAGGCAAGGATTCCGAGTTCTTTTCGGCCGAGTTTCATCGTCACCTTGGTTTTGGGAAACGTGATTTCGAGGCGCGAAGGCGTGATGCGGGCGCCGCAAAAATCGAACGGCTCGTCGCTGACTTTTACGTTTTGGGTCAGATTCAAATCGGTGTTTGAACCGGCCCGGCGCAGCACGGCGTGAATGCGCGCGACCAATTCGGCGTAACTAAACGGCTTGGTGATGTAATCATCGCCGCCCATGTCCAAGCCCTTGAGTTTGCTCGCTTCCTGATCGTTGCCCGTGAGGAAAATGACGGGAATGACAATGCCCGTGGCCTTGAGCTCCCCGAGAAACGCAAAGCCGGATTGATCGGGCAGGGTGATATCGAGCAAGATCAAGTTAGCGAAATTCTTCTTCAGGAACTTGGCTGCGTGAGCCGACCGGCTGCACACTTGGGTGTTCATCCCCGAGCGCTCAAGATGACCGGCGATGAGACTGGCGAGCTCGGCTTCGTCCTCGACAATGACGATGAGCGGCTTGGGGGCGGCGCGGGGAGTCGGCGTGTTCGGCACATCTAGGCCGTCGACAAAGTCAACCCAACCGCAGCCCGGCCGCAGCCCGGCCGGGAGTGGAGGGGGGAGTGGAGGGCGATTAAATCTGTGCTATTTAGGCCGGTGGACGTTTGTGTTCATAGCCCGGCCTTCAGGTGGACTCCGAAAAACCTTCCGCCTAAAGGCCGTTCTAAGAACTCGGAAGTCCGTATCGGCGATCATTTCTGCACAGATTTAATCACAACCGGGAGAGGGAGAACCGGAAATTTGCTTGAAGGGCGTTGGAGGGGAGTCTCCTTTGCCCGGGTGTCCTCGAATCCGCTACTGATGTTGGGGCTCCCGAAAGGAAGCCTCGAAGAATCGACCAAAAACCTGTTCGCGAAAGCGGGTTGGAAGATTACCACGAGCTCCCGTTCGTATAGGCCTTCCATCAACGATCCGGAGTTGGACGGGCGTTTCGTGCGGGCCCAAGAGGTGAGTCGCTATGTCGAGCATGGGTTCTTTGATTGCGGTCTCACCGGCCATGATTGGGTGCAGGAAAACGGTTCCGACGTGGTCGAGGTGATGGACCTGATCTACAGCCGGGCATCGGTGTTAAAGTCACGTTGGGTGCTGTGTGTCCCGGAGGACTCTCCCGTCCGCTCCGTCTCCGATTTGACCGGCAAACGGGTGGCGACGGAGCTCCTGAACACCACCCGACGTTATTTCGCGTCTAAAGGGGTCGAGGCCGAGATCGAATTTTCTTGGGGAGCCACCGAGGTCAAGGTGCCCGATCTCGTGGACGCCATCGTGGACATTACCGAGACCGGCAACTCTTTGCGTGCGAACAAACTTCGGATCGTGGATACGATTCTGGAGACAAATACAAAATTCATTGCCAACAAAGCGAGCTGGGCGAACCCGGCCAAGCGCAGGAAGATCGAGACGATCGCGCTTTTGCTGAGGGGCGCGCTTGAGGCCGAGAGCAAGGTCGGACTCAAGATGAACCTGCCCAAGAGCGCGCTTGATGCGGTGGCGCAGGCGCTGCCGGCGCTGAGAAATCCCACCATTTCCCAGCTCAGTTCGCCCGACTGGATTGCGCTCGAAACCATCATCGACGAGAGCGTGGTTCGGGAAATTATTCCACAACTCAAGGCGCTCGGAGCGGAGGGAATCGTCGAATACCCGCTCAACAAGGTTGTCTATTAGCCGCCCGCCGCTCAGTCGGCGCCATCAACATTATGAGCAAAGTCACCCTCGGTCTCCTGCAACACGCCTGTTCGGCGGATCCCAAGGCAAACCTCCGGAAAACTCTCCAATTGACCGAGGAAGCGGCTCGCAAGGGCGCGAAGATCATCTGCACCCAGGAGTTGTTCCGGTCGCAGTATTTTTGCCAGTGCGAGGACCACGCCTATTTCGACTTGGCCGAACCCATTCCCGGGCCGAGCACCGCGGCCTTCCAGAAACTCGCGAAAAAGCACGGGGTCGTGATCGTCGCCTCACTTTTTGAAAAGCGCGCCAGCGGACTCTACCACAATACCGCCGTCATTATCGACGCGGACGGGGCGTTGCTCGGCATCTACCGAAAGATGCACATTCCCGATGACCCGCTCTTCTACGAGAAGTTCTACTTCACTCCCGGCGACACGGGCTTCAAGGCCTGGCAGACGAAGTTCGGGAAGATAGGTGTGCTGATTTGTTGGGATCAATGGTATCCCGAGGGCGCGAGGCTCACGGCCTTGCAAGGGGCCGAGATTCTTTTCTATCCGACCACGATCGGCTGGCACCCCAAAGAGAAGGGCGAATACGGCGTAATCCAGCATGGAGCATGGGAGACGATCCAGCGGAGTCATGCCGTCGCGAACGGCTGCTATGTCGCTTCGGTGAATCGTATCGGATTGGAGCAGCCGATCGGCGGCGACGGCTTGGAGTTTTGGGGCCAAAGTTTTGTCGCTGGAACGAGCGGGCAAATCCTCGCCAAAGCCAGTGTCAACGCCGAGGAAATCCTGGTTGTTCCGATCGAACTGGGCAAAGTGGACACGACGCGAACCCATTGGCCGTTTTTCCGCGACCGGCGTATCGATGCCTACGGAGATTTGACGAAGCGTTTCATCGACTGAGCCTATGGCACCGGCGAAATCAAAGACCCCGGCCGCGCTTGGGTTTCGAATGCCCGCAGAGTGGGAACCGCAGGAAGCGGTGTGGTTTTCCTGGCCACACAACCTGAAGACTTGGCCCGGACATTTTCGGCCCATACCCCCAAAGTTTGCGGAAATCGTGGCCCACGTAAGCCGATACGAAGAAGTCAGGATCAACGCCGCCCATGCGCTCCATAAACGTGCTTGGAGCCTGATCACTAAAGCCGGCGCCGATCTTTCCAAGGTGACGCTCTATGATCATCCGACCAATGACTCTTGGTGTCGGGACCATGGCCCCATCTTCATAAAGAACGAAAAGTCCGGCCAGGTCGCGGTGACGGATTGGGAATACAACGCTTGGGGCGGAAAGTATCCGCCTTACGACAAGGACAACACCGTCCCTTCGAGAATCGCGAATGGTTTGGGCCTGCGGCGTTTCGAGAAAAAGATGGTGCTTGAAGGTGGCTCGATCGAAGTCAACGGGGCGGGCTCGTTGCTGACGACCGAGGCCTGCCTGCTGCACAAGAATCGCAATCCATCGATGACCAAAGGCGAAATCGAGCAGGCGCTTCGCGACTATCTGGGCGTGAGCCAGATTCTTTGGTTGGGTGACGGAATCATCGGCGACGACACAGACGGCCATATCGACGACGTGAGCCGTTTCTTCCGTCCCGACGGCATCGTGACGGTGGTGGAGCGTGATCGGAAGGACCCGAACTTTCGGATTTTGCGGGATAATCTGGAGCGCTTGCGGGCGCTCCGGACCCCGCAGGGGAAACGTTTTCGTATCTTGGAGTTGCCGATGCCGAAGCCATGTTGGTGCGACGGCCAGCAGATGCCCGCGAGCTATGCAAATTTCCTCGTGATCAACGGAGCCGTCCTTTTCCCAACGTTCCGGCAATCGCGGAGAGACAACGAAGCGGCCGAGGTTCTGGCCAAGTGTTTTCCGAACCGGGATATTATCGCCGTCGACTGCCTCGATTTGGTTTGGGGACTCGGCACGCTTCACTGCATCTCCCAGCAGCAGCCGAAATGAGAGCGCTCGCGGCGCTTTGTCTCTTGGCTGGGCTTGGCCTTCTCTTTGCCGGTTGCGAATCGGTTTCGGAACGAGTCGCCGACCGCTTCAAAAACGATCCGCCTCAGACGAAGCGCGTGGCCTCAGGGAAAAAGGTGGTTTTCTATGCCGCGCAAAAAGCGCTCAAGCGAATGGGATTCGAGGTGACTCGAAGTGCCTTGGCCCAAGGCTCGGTGAACGCCCGGAGTTCTATCCGTGATACGGCGATCTTCGGCGCGGGACGGCAGTTCCTGCTAGAAGTGCAAGTAAGCGCAGCCGACACCGGCTCAATCGTCAGGGTAAAACTGATCGAACTTCGGGAGGGCGATTTGAACCCGAACGCCGAAGTTGAAACAGGGATCAAGTAGGGGAAGGTGTTTGAGGCAGGTAGGTTGGGATGG
>JBDNFZ010000164.1:0-3531 GCA_041689555.1 Opitutaceae bacterium
ATCGATGTTGCTGATCATCGAATAGTAGGCCACGTCGCCCGCGTTGAGTTTGGCACCGGAGATTTCCTTGCCCTCATACAATTTGTCATACTGCGGGCCGGGACTGACGAGCGGGCCGTGCGGCGCGTTGGGCGTGATGTAGGCGAAGAAAGGCTTACCGGCCTTCCGCGAGTCACCCATCCACTTCGCGGCTTGGTCGAAAAAGAGGTCGGTGCAATAGCCCTTCGTCTTCACAACCTTATCGTTGTGCAGCAGCGCAGGGTCGAAATATTTATTGTCCGGAAAATCACCGCAACTGCCGGGATACGTCTGGCCAATGCCGCCCGCGCCGTGGATGTAAACCTCGTCGAAGCCGCGGCTGCCCGGCCGATACGCCTCCTCATCGCCGAGATGCCACTTGCCGAAAATTCCCGTGGCGTAGCCCGCGCCCTTGAGCACCTGCGCGAGCGTGGTGGGCGTGAGCGACATGCGCTCGCGTTCGAGGGTGGTGTGCGAAACGCCGCTCTTCATCTCGTGCCGGCCGATCATGAGCGCAGCGCGCGTGGGCGAGCAGGTCGGGCTGACATGAAAGTCCGTGAAGCGCACGCTCTCACCGTAGAGCCGGTCGAGGTGCGGCGTCTTGATGAGCGGATTGCCGTGCGCGGCGATGTCGCCCCAGCCCATGTCGTCGGGCATGACGAGGATGATGTTGGGTTTCGCGGCGGCAAACGTTGCGGCGGGCTGGACCAGCGCCGTGACGACGCCAGCGAGCGTGAGCAGGGAGAGGAGCTTTTTCATGATTGGATGGGCGAGTTGTGAATGAGTTTGGGTCAACAAGGTTGCGGCCGGGAAAACTATTTCAAAGCGTCCACGACGAGCGGCACGCCGCCCTCGATGGGCGAGGTGCCGTCCACCTTGAGAATGCGCAACCCTTCACGGCCCGCGGCCACGATGTCTTGAAACGCCTTCGTCAACCGGCGAAACGCGGACGCGACATGCGCGGTGAAACAGGTGAGCAGCAGGAGCGAGAGCAGTTTGATGGTTTTCATGAGTGGCAATGAGTGGGGTGTGATTAAATCTGTGCCTAGCGTCTATTTCACCCACGCTATTCACGCTCCGCACTACGGGCTGCGATTAGCCGCCCCCATGCTCTGTCTGCGCAGGCGATCAGCCGGAGCCGCCGTTTCAAAATTTCGCCCATTGGCGAAATTCATTAGCGGTTAAATCCGTTTTCCCGTGTCTCTCAGGCACAGATTTAATCACACCTCAATGAGTGTTGGGTTGCGGTGACGGTTTGAACAACAGGGTGCGTGAACTCAGACTATTTTTAAGCCTTCTTCTTTCGATTCTTCTTCGCTTCGCCGCCTCCCTCCGAGGAGTCGTCTTTCAAATTCTTGAGCAGCGGTTCCTTTTTCTCCCACGCGAGCGTGCGGCTGAACAACTGGGGATACGGTTCGTAACCGTGGCCCTTCACCACCTTGCTGGCGATGGCGGCGAGTTCCACGTCGTAAGACTGGCGCATCGCCGCGAGGTTGGAAGCGTAGCGCGATTCACCGGCGAGGTTGGCCATCTCGTAGCGGTCCTGGGCGAGGTGAAACAATTCCTCCGTCGGCTTCATGCCGTCGCCGGCGTAATACCAATAAATGTATTTCCACTCGGGCGTGACCACGGCCATGGATTGCGCCGAGCGCGCCCCCCAGAAATTGAAGAGCGGAAGAAACTCGCGCACTTTGCCAGCAGGGTTGGTGAGCAGCGGCAGCAGATTTTTTCCATCAATGCCCTCGGGCGCGGGCACACCGGTGGCGGCAAAAATGGTGGCGGCCATGTCCACGTTGGCGGTGATGGCTTCGCTGACTTTGCCGGCGTGCTGCTTGGGCAGGCGCGGGTCGTAGATGAGCAACGGCGACTTCGAGCCTTCCTCATACGGGATGACCTTGTCGCCAAAGCCGTGCGAGCCGGAGTTGTAGCCGTTGTCCGAGGTGAAGATGATGACGGTGTTGCCGGCGAGGCCCTCGCGTTCGAGGCCCTCGCGAATCATCCCCACCGCCGCGTCCACACCGGTGATGAGCGCGTAGTAGAGGCGCGCCGCCGTGTCGTAATCCGTCACCCACTCGCGGTAGCTCGTCGCCGCGCGGCTGGTGTGAACTTGTGGCGAGAGATGTTTGCCCTTCTCGACGCCGTAATTTGGCGGACGCGTGAACGTCTTCCCCTCGTAAAGTTTCAGGTCAATCGGATCCGGCGTGGGCGGCAGATGCGGTGCCTTGAAACTGATGCTCATGCAAAACGGCTTGCCGCTCGCCTTCGCTGCCTTGAGGAAATCCTGCGCCCACGCGCCGTAAGCCCGCGACGAGTGCGGATATTTGTCGGCGTATTTGGCGATGCCCTCGTTCTTCACCGTCTCATAATGCGTCTGCCCCGGTCCGCCCGCCCACTGATCGAACAACGGCGCGAGCGTCTCGAACTTTTCACCTTGCAGCACGAACCCAATCTTACCCGCGAAGCCCGTGAAATAACCCGCCTGCCGCAGCTGCACCGGATACGACTGCTCGATTAACCGCCGCTCTAGGTCGCCGTGGCTGAAGTTGCAGCCGTGGCGGTATTCGTAGAGACCGGTCAGCACGCTCACGCGGCTGGCCATGCAGATGGCCGTGGTGTTGTAGTGATTGGCAAAGCGCACGCCCTCGCGCGCGAGCCGGTCGAGATTCGGCGTGATGACATCCTTGTTCCCGTAACACCCCGCCGCGCGCCCCGTCTGGTCGTCGCTGAACAGGAAGATGATGTTCGGACGCGGGGCGGCGTTGGTGGCGTTGGCAGCGTTGGCGACACAGCAGGCGAGCAGGCAAAGAATGGAGAGGAACGTTTTCATTGCCTGGCTTTCTTCTTCGGCGTCGGCGTCGGGTTTTCCTGACTGTTCCCGCCGCGTGACTTGATACGTTTCAACTCCGCGCGAAGCTCCGCGACTTTCTCGGGCTTTTCCGCGTAGAGATTTTTCTTTTGCGCGAGATCGTCGCGCAAGTTGTAAAGCTCGCCGGGGTGCGGATTCTTCGCGTAGCCATTCGCCTCGTCGAACCACGCGGGCACGGCCGACACACCCCCGGTCTTCGCGTCAATCAACACCCAGTCTCCCTGCCGGATGGCGTAGCCGTTGGGATTGGTGTTGTGCACGAGCGAAGCGCGGCCGCTCTGGCCCTGACCCTTGAGCAAGGGGAGTTGGTTGAAGCTGTCCTCGCCGGAATCGGCGGGCGCGACAGCACCGACAATCGCGGCGATGGTCGCGTGCAAATCAATCTGGCTGATCAACTCATCACTGACCCGGCCGGTCGGCACGACGCCCGGCCAGCGCACGATGAACGGCACGCGATGCCCGCCCTCCCAGATGTCACGCTTTAAGCCGCGCAACGCCCCCATGCTGCGATGCTCGAAGTTCTTCACGCGATCATAGGCGTAACGTTCCGGGCCGTTGTCCGCGCTGAAGATGACCAGCGTGTTTTCCGCGAAGCCGCCGTCCTTCAGGGCCTTGAGCACGCGGCCCACCGTGTCGTCGGTCTGCAC
>JBDNFZ010000165.1:0-7973 GCA_041689555.1 Opitutaceae bacterium
CAACGAGACGGGCGGGGTGGCGGGGCGGGTATTTGCGGAAAACGTGCGGGAGCTGCCGGAGAATCTTTTCTATGCGGACGTGGTGCGCGGCAAGGAGCCGAAGCGGAGGAGCACGGTGAATTTCACGGGCGCGGATCCGCTGGTGGCGGTGGAAAAATTTTACGAGCAGAGCGAGCAGCGGCTGGGGCGGTTTTTCCAGCCGGCGGAGGAGGAGTTTGCCTTCGTGATCGAGCATCCGGACTGCGACCTGGCCTGGTTGCGCGCGCTCACGGTGGAGCAGGTGAAGGCGCTGGAAGCGACCGAGACGCTCGGCTTGCTGGAAAGCCGGGTGGTGACGTGGAACTGCGGGTGCAACCAACGGCGGATGCTGGAGGTGCTGGCAGCGTCGATGCGGGCCGACCTGGCGGAGCTGTTCGGCGGCGAGGAGAAGATCGAGATCCGGTGTCCGCGGTGCGCGGCGCGGTATGCGATCACGCGCGAGGCGATGGAGGCGCTTGTGGCGGAGAAGAGCTAGATGAAGACGGCAGCGGGTCCTCGGAAAGACATGGGAGCACGCGAGCCGGGTGAACGCGGAGGGCGCGCTGCGTCGCCGTGGCCCGGCGGTTCGAGCGGGAATCCGGCGGAGGGGCGCGGGTGAACGAGATTCTGAAAACGATCTGGGCGGGGTTCGCGGGCTCGTCGGCGTTGGATTTGGCCAACCTGATCCTCGGCGTCACGGGCGTGGCGTTGATGGTGCGGCGTTCGCTGTGGGCCTTTCCGGTCGGGCTCGTCGCCGTGACGGTGCAGGGGTGGCTTTTTTTTCAGACTAAGTTTTACGCGGACGCAGGGTTGCAGGTTATGTTTTTCGGCGCGCTGGCCTGGGGCTGGCGGCATTGGCGGCGCGGGGGCGGGCCTGAGCTTCCGGTGACGCGGCTTTCCGGGCGCGGCCGGGTGATCGCGTTGGCGCTGGTTGTGGTCGGCACGGTGATCTGGGCGCTGGCGGCGCGGCGTTGGACCGACGCGGTGATGCCGTGGCGCGACGCCGGTATCGCGGCGCTGCAGGTGGCGGGACAGGTGTTGCAGGCGCGGAAGCAGATCGAGAACTGGGCGTTTTTCACGGCGGCGAACTTGATCGCGATCCCCGCCTACTTCAGCGCCGAGCTGGCGTTCACGGCGGCGCTCTTCGCGATCTATCTCGGGCTGGGCTTGGTGGGCTGGCGGGCGTGGTGGCGGGCGGAAAGGGCGCAGGGAACGGCATGAGTTCGGCGCGGCGCATCGTGATCTTCGGGCCGGAATCCACGGGGAAGACGCGGCTTGCGCAGCGGCTGGCGGCGCATTTCGGCGAGCCGGTTGCGGATGAATTCGTGCGGGAGTTTTGGGACATCAAGGAAGGGAAGCTCGAGGCGGGAGACCTCGGGACGATCGCCCTCGGCCAGATGGCGAACGAGGACGGCGCGGCGGAACGGGCGCAGGGCGTGTATTTCTGCGACACCGATCTGCTGACCTGCGTGCTCTGGGACGATCTGTTGTTTCCCGGAAAATGTCCGGCGTGGGTGCGGGCGGAAGCCGAAGTGCGCGTGGCGCAGACAGACCTTTTTTTGTTTTGCGACACCGATGCGCCGTGGGTTCCCGACCCGCAGCGGTGTTTTCCGGACGAGGCCGGGCGGGAGATGTGCCGGCGGGTGTGGACGGAGGCTTTGGTGCATCGCGGGCGGCCCTTCACGCTGGTCACGGGTGGCTGGGCCGGACGCGAAGCGATCGCGGTCGCGGCCGTGGCGCGGATGTTGGCGGAGTGAGCGAAGCGGCGATTTCCTCCTTCACAATCACGCGGGAAGCGGCACGGTTGGCGGACTCCCCGCGCCCCTGCGGTTTTTGTTTTCCCATGAATACCCTCGTCATCCCCCGTCTGGCCCTTGGCCTTGTTCTCGCATTCTTCCCTTCGTTTCTCGCGGCCCAAGCGCCCGCGCCCGCTGCCGATCCTGTGGCCGAGGCGGCGTTTGACGCCTTCCTGAAGCTACGCGACGAAAAAGGCGCGGTGCCCTCCGCGGCGCGGTTTGACGCGCTCATCAAAGCCGGCGTGCCGCTGCTCGCGCAGTATCCGAAGAACCGGCGCGCGGGCACGGTGATCGGCCGGCTCTCCGACGTGGCGCAGGGCATCAACGACAAGAAACTCCTGCCGTTTCGCGACCTGTGGTTCTCGACACTCAACCTCGCGGTGATCAATGCGCGGCAGGCCGCCGAGGACGACGACGCGCGCGCGGCCTTCCTCGCGCTCGCCGCCGGCAACGCCAACGCGCAGGGGCGGCTGATCGGGGACAAGGACGCGATGGAAATGGCCCGCGAAAAAATCGACACGCTGGCGGCGGCACCGGGTGGGCGGCGTTTCCTCGCCGAGCAGGAGATGACCTATCTGGAAACCGTCCGGCAGCGGAATCCGGCGGCGGCCGAGCAGATGGTGCGAAAGCTCATGGAGCATCCGGACAAGCCCTTGGCGGGGCGCGCGACCGACGAGTTGCGGATCATGGAAGCGCGGAAAGCGCCGTTTGACCTCAAGGCCACGACGCCGGACGGGAAGGTCTTCGATGCGGCGGCGGTGCGCGGGAAGAAGGCGGTGTTCGTGTGTTTCTGGAGCGTGGAGAACGAGGCGTCGCTGAAGGAACTGGATGCGTTGAAGGAAATCTATTTCGAGCACCGCGAGAAGCTGGAGATCGTGGGTGTGAATTTGGATAGCGCCGAGAACCGGGCGAAGGCGGACCAGGTGATCAAGGACAAGAAACTGAAGTGGCCGCAGATCATCGAAGGCGAGGGCGCGAAGAGCGCGACGGCCGCGCGGATCAATGTGCGCAGCGCGCCGAACGGGGCGCTGCTCGACCGGACCGGGATGCTGGTGCTGCCGCGTGCGCGGGCTTGGCAACTGGTGGGCGAGCTGAAGAAGATGGGGTTTAAGTTCTGACGGGCGGGGCGGGGAAGTTGAAAGCCAAGAGCAGAGGGCCGAGAGACCGATCCTCGGAGGTCCGGCGGACCGGAAGCGGATTTGAGGCGCATCACCGAGTTGGCGGCGGTTCGCAACGGCATCCGTAGGCAGCTCGCTTGCGAGCGCCCGGCGACCGGTGGGTTTGCAAGCGAGCCGGCCAACCGCCTGCCGCCAACCGGTAGACGCAGCCCGGCCGCGCGGGTCGAGAGCGCGGACTTGCGCGGGTGGGGAAATCCGGCACGTTGGGCTAACTATGAGCGCCGCCGAAATCATCGAGATGATAAAGAAACTGCCGCCGGAGGAACGGGCGGAAGTGGATCATTTTTTGGCTGAGACGCGCGTTTCGATGCAGGAAAACGGCAACCGTTTCGCGACCGATGCGGATTTTGAGCGCGCGGCCAAACTGGTGTTTGCCGACAATCACGAGCTTTTGCGCCGCTTGGCGCAATGAGCGCGGAAGTGCCAGTTTTTGTTTCGCTTGCGCAGGTGATGCGAGCGCACCGGACCTCGCTTGAATTGCACGGCGGCATCGACGGCGTGCGTGACCAGGGAGCGGTCGAGTCGGCTTTGGCGTCGGCAGTGAATACTAGGAACTACGGCGGCGGCGACGCGTATGATGTGGCGGCGGCGTATGCGTTTCACCTGGCGGAGTCGCAGGCATTTCTGGATGGGAACAAGCGCACGGCGATCACCACCGCGCTGGTGTTTCTCGCGCTCAAAGGTCTCTACGCGAAGCCGAATCAAGACGAGCTCTACGACGCGATGATCGCGATCGCCCGGCGGGAGATGGACAAGGCGGGGCTCGCGGCGGTGCTGCGGAAGCAGTTTCCACGGGGCTGAGAGCGCGGGCGTGATGCGCGCAGGGAACGAAGACACGATGCCGATGATGAGCGACGATTACGGGGAGCGGTTTGGCGGCGTGGGGCGGCTGCTGGGCGAGGCGGCGCTGGAGAAACTGCGCGCGGCGCATGTCGCGGTGATCGGCGTGGGCGGGGTCGGATCGTGGACCGTCGAGGGCTTGGCGCGGAGCGGCGTGGGCGCGTTGACGCTGATCGATCTCGACGACGTGTGCGTGACGAATGTGAACCGGCAGTTGCCGGCGCTCGACGGGCAAATCGGACGGCCGAAGATCGCGGTGCTCGCGGAGCGGGTGCAGTTGATCAACCCGGCGTGTCGGGTCGAGACGGTGGGTGAATTTTTCACGGAAGCATCGGCAGAAGGGTTGCTGGCGGCGAAGTTCGACGGCGTCGTGGACGCGGTGGACCTGATGTCGCACAAGGCGCTGATCATCGCGTCGGCGGTGAAGCGCGGCATGAAGTGCGTGACGGTGGGCGGCGCGGGCGGGCGGCGCGATGCGACGCAGTTGCGCGCGGGAGATCTGGGGCAGTCGGGCTGCGACGAGTTGCTCCGGCAGGTGCGGAAGAAGTTGCGGCGCGACCACGGCTTTGCCGGTGGGAAGGGCAACACCTACGGGGTGCGTTGTGTGTGGACGGAGGAGAAGCCGATGTTTCCGTGGGCCGACGGCACGTGTCGGGCGGTGGCGGAGCCGGGGACGAATTTGAAGTTGGACTGCGCGACGGGCTTTGGGACGGCGGTGTGGGTGACGGGGGCGTTTGGGCTAATCGCGGCGCAGGAGATGGTGCGGGAGATCGCGGGCTGAAGGCGCGCGGGTGTAGGAAGGTGCCCGCGAAAAATCGCGAAAGAGGAAAGGTTAGGAAGGAGGGCCCACGGAACACACGGAATACACGGAAAGGTCGGAGACGGAGAAACGGAGAGGCGTGGATTTAAGCCGGGAAATGCGCGAGGAAGAGCCGGCGGTAGTTGTCGGCGATTTGAGCGGTCAGGGCGGGGAGCGGCAGGTCGCGGAGGGTGGCGAGGGCGGCGTAGGCGGCCGCGAGATTGGCGGGATGGTTGAGGGTGGGGGCGGCGGCGAAGGTGTGGGGCGCCTGCGCGGGCGGTGGGAGCATCGCGGGGGCGTCGGTTTCGACGAGCAGGCGGTGGAGGGGGATTTTTTGGTAGAGTTCGCGGAGGCGCGTATGGCGCGGCGCGAGGTAGGCGCCGTTGAAGGAAAAATACGCGCCGAGCGCGGCGAAGGGCGCGACGAGTTCAGCGGAGCCGCTGTAGGCGTGGAGGAGAAAGCCGCGGCGGGGGAGCGGGACGGATGAAAGGGTTCCGAGAAGAAGGCCGAAGGCATCGATGCAGTGGATCGTGACGGGGCGGTCGAGGGCGACGGCGAGGGCGAGCTGGCTCTGAAAGACGGCGAGTTGCTCGTCGAGCGGCGCGCGACGGAGGCCGGCGAGGCGGGGGTCGTCGGGGCGGGCGCGGTTGAGGATCCAGCGGTCGAGACCGATTTCGCCGACGGCGGCGGAGGGATCGGCGGTGAGATAGGTGCGGAGGGTTTCGAGCCAGGCGGGCGAGCGGTTGCCGACGTCCCAAGGGTGGAGGCCGTAGGACGGAAGGAGTTGAAGGTTGAAAGTTGAAGGTTGAAGGACGGAGGCGCAGAGGGTGGAGACGGCGGGCCAGTCGCATTCTTCGGTGCCGTTGACGACGGCGCGGGTGATGCCGACGGTGGCGTAGTCGGCGAGGACTTGGGCGCGGAGGGGCGCGAGTGACGGGGAGGCGAGGTGGTTGTGGGCGTCGCAATACATCAGGAGGCCGAGGGGAGGGATTAACCACGAAACACACGAACTACACGAAAGGCGGAAGGGGTCGGAGAGGGGCCCACGGAACACATGGAATACACGGAAGGAAAATCGGGCATGGGTTTAGGGGACGTGGGCTTGGGCGGGGGCGCGGATGCGTTGGCGGACGGCGGTGAGGCCGTTGCGGCGGGTGGGCGAAAGGTTCTTTAGGAGGTCGAGGGCGGAGAGGGGATCGGCGTCGCTGGCGGCGATCTCGGCCGGTGTGGCGTCGCCGAAAAAATCCGCGACGAAGACAACGAGGCCGCGGACGAGGGGCGAGTCGGCGTCGGTGTGGAAGCGGAGTTTGCCGGCGCGGAGTTCGGCGGTGAGCCAGACGGCGGAGATGCAACCGAGCACGCGGTTGGCCTCGGTGCGTTCCGAGGGTGGGAGCGGAGGCACGCGACGGGCGCGGTCCACGATGAGGCTCAAGCGTTCTTGGACATCGTCGATGGGGGCGAAATCCTCGACGAGGGCGGTTAGTTTGGCGGCAAGGGACATAAGAGCAGTAAGAGGAGTAAGAAGAGTAGGACGGGTAAGCGGGGCAAGCGGAGTCAGGGCGGGGAATCACGCGGTTGCGGTAAAATCTTAGGAGGGGATTGGTTGGGCTATGGAAAGCCGCCCCGTCGACGGCGCGCCGAAAAAGCGCGACACGCTCTACCTCCAGGTGCTCGCGGCGATCGTGATCGGCATCACGGTGGGCACCTTCCGGCCGGACTTCGGCGCGTCGCTGAAACCATTGGGCGA
This sequence comes from Opitutaceae bacterium, assembly GCA_041689555.1. GTDB lineage: Bacteria > Verrucomicrobiota > Verrucomicrobiia > Opitutales > Opitutaceae > Tous-C4FEB. The sequence continues at coordinate 6,379 of JBDNFZ010000165.1, forward strand.
CGGGTTCATCAAGCTCGTGAAGATGCTGAGCGCGCCGATTATTTTCGCGACGGCGGTCGTGGGATTGGCGGGCATGGGCGATCTCAAGAAAGTCGGGCGCGTGGGCGGAAGGGCGCTGTGGTATTTTGAAGTCGGCTCGACGCTGGCGCTGGTGATCGGGCTGGTTATGGCCAACGTCTTTCAACCGGGCGCGGGCGTGCATGCGAACGCGGCGACGTCGGACGCGAAGTCGGTCGTGGGCTACACGAAGGCGGCGCAGGGGCAGACGACGGCGGAGTTTTTCCTGCACATTATTCCGAACACGTTTGTCGGGGCGTTTGCGGAGGGGGAGATTTTGCAGGTGTTGTTGCTGGCGGGGTTGTTTGGCATCGCGCTGGGAAAGATCGGCGAGCACGGGCGGCCGGTGCGGAACCCGGTCAACGAGGTGTCGCGGGTGATCTTCGGGATCGTGAGCATCGTGACGCGGTTGGCACCGCTGGCGGCGTTTTGCGCGATGGCGTTTACGATCGGAAAATACGGGCTGAGGTCGCTGGTCTCGTTGGGCCCGCTGATGGCGTGCGTGTATCTGACGTGCGCGGTCTTCGTCTTCGTGGTGTTGGGGCTGATCGCGCGTTTCAACGGGTTCAGCGTGTGGAAGATCATCAAGTATATCCGCGAGGAGTTGCTGATCGTGCCGGGGACCTCGTCTTCGGAGACGGCGCTGCCGGGGCTGATGAACAAGATGGAACACGCGGGCTGCGCGCGCCCCGCGGTGGGCATCGTGGTGCCGTCTGGCTATTCGTTTAACTTGGACGGGACTTCGATCCACCTGACGATGGCGGCGATGTTTGTGGCGCAGGCGACGGATACGCCGCTGACGCTGTGGGAACAGATGAAATTGCCCGGCGTGTTGCTGATCACTTTGAAGGGCGCGGCGGGCGTGACCGGGAGCGGGTTCATCACGCTGGCGGCGACGCTGGCGGCGACGGACAAGATTCCGGTGGCGGGGATGGCGCTGATTCTCGGGGTGGACCGGTTTACGTCGGAGGCGCGGGCGATCACGAATTTCATCGGCAACGCGGTGGCGACGCTGGTGGTGGCGAAGTGGGACGGGTCATTCGACGCGTCGAAGGGCGGCGAGGTGTTGGCGACGCGGGAGTGAGGCGGAGGGAAGGGGCGAGGATTGAGGCGTGAGGCGAAAGGCGTGAGGCGAAAGGGGCGAGGGCGTGGCGTGACCCCAAGGGTTGGGGCGACGGGGAGGCGCGGCCGCAAAGGCCGGCCCTTTTTGGGATGGGTCGTGTAGGGCCGGTCGCTTGACGCCGGGCCGGGGGTGATCGCGCTCGGGCTATGAAATATTCCGTCACACTCGTGGAATCGGAAGAGGGATGGGCGGTGTGGTGCGACCAATTGCCGGGCTGTTGTTCCCAAGGCGCGACGCGCGCCGAGGCGGTGGAGAACATTCGCGAAGCCATCGCCGAGTATTTGGCGGCGAAGGCGGCGGAAATTCAGGGCGATGCCGCCGTGCGCTCCGTGCAACACGAAGAGGTTTTTGTGTAAGTCATGCCGCGCTTACCGGGCATCGGCCAGAAGGACGCGGTGCGGGTGTTGGAGAAGCG
>JBDNFZ010000166.1:0-8392 GCA_041689555.1 Opitutaceae bacterium
CAGCGTTTGCTCCGTCGGATTCACGATCACGATGCCCTCGTAGCCGTCGACCAGGAGCCAGTCTCCGTTCTTTACGCGCTTGGTTAGGTCGCGCACACCGACCACCGCCGGCACCTTCATCGAGCGCGCCACAATCACCGCGTGGCTCGTTTTGCTGCCGGAGTCGGTCACGATGCCGAGCGCCGCACTCCGGTCGATGCTCGCGGAGTCCGACGGCGAAAGGTCGTTCGCCACGACGATCCGCTTGTCCGCGAGTTTGCTCAGGCTGTTTTCCGCCTGGCCGAGAAGATTCTGCAATACCCGCTGCGCCACATCGCGGATGTCGCCCGCGCGCTCCCTCAAATACTCGTCGTCGATCTCGGAAAACGCCTGGATATAACGCGCCGAGATTTTGTTGAAACAGGTCTCGATGTTACGCCCCGTCGTCTCGAATTCCCGGATCGTCTCCCCGATCAAAGCCTGGTCCTCCAGCACCAGCAGGTGCGCGTCGAAGATCAGCGCCTCGTCCTTCCCCAGATTTTTCTCAACCTCGTCCTGAATTTTTGCGATCTGCCTCCGCGTCGTGAGCAGGGCCTTGTCGAACCGCGCCACTTCTTCGAGGCGCTTTTCTCCGTCCACCTGGTAGCTCGGCACCTCGACGTCGCTCTGCAGATACACGAACACCGTGCCATAGGCGATGCCATGCGAGGCGGAGATGCCTTGCACGACGACTTCCTGTTGAGTGCGTGAATCCGAGGGCATGCTTTCATGCCACCAGCGTCGGGGTAACGCTTGCGGCCTCGGACGATAACGCTTCGCGCTTCGGTCGGGTCAATGCTCTTTCACGCGATCCGCGTCTCGACCACGAAACTCGACGCGCCCCACGCGCCTCTGACGGTTTTTGCGATCGCAGCCACCGGCGAATCATCACCCAACAGCGCGAAACACGCGCTGCCGCTTCCGCTCATCCGCGCAGTCAGACCAAACTCCGCGCGCAATTCCTGCAGCAGCGCGGGCAAGGCGACGAACTTCCCAAACGCGACCGCTTCCATATTGTTGAACAAAAGCTCCTCCGCCGGCGACCGCTCGTCCGCGATCCACGCCGCCAATCGCGCCTCGGCCTCCGCCCCGGGCAAATAACTGCGCGGCGCGCCCGCTGCCATTCTCCCAAAAGCCCAGGGTGTCGAGACGCCAAACCCTGGCTTGAAAATTAGAGCCCTCCGCCCTCGCAAACGCGCTCCCACCGTCGCCGGCAACGCCTCGACCCGTTCGCCCCGCCCGCGCATCACCACCGGCCCGTCCGCCAAAAACAACGGGCAATCCGAGCCCAGCGTCGCCGCCACCTCCGAAAGAGCTTCTGGTCCGAGCAGACCACCCGTCCGCGCGTTTAACAGCCGCAGGGCCGCGACCGCGTCGCTGCTCCCGCCGCCCAGCCCCGCGCCCGCCGGCACACGCTTGGTAAGGGCGAAGCTCGCCCCGCCTTTCCAACCCGTCGCCGCGACAAACGCCCGGGCCGCCTTGAGGATGAGATTCGTCTCGTCCGACGGAACCGCCGGATCGTCGCATTCCAGCGTAAAGTCCTCCGCCGCGTTCATCCGCAGCGTATCCCCGAACTCCAGCGGCACCGCCACCGAAACCAAATCGTGAAAACCGTCCGCGCGTCGGCCCGTCACGGCCAGAAACAGATTGAGCTTCGCCGGCGCGAAGCCCTCGGCCCCGCCAACGGTCTGCGCCCGCGTCCTGAATTTGGCTTCATTAGTGTCCATTACTGTTCATTAGTGGTTCAAAAATTCCGATGCCCTGCGACTTGATTCTCGTCCTCGACGCCCGATCCCCGCGCTCCGTCGCTCCCGCCCTCCGGCAACTTCAGGGCACCGTCCGCTGGGTCAAAGTCGGCCTCGAAATGTTCACCGCCTGCGGCCCCGACTGCGTCCGCGAAATCGCCGACCTCGGCTTCGATGTCTTCCTCGACCTCAAGCTTCACGACATCCCCAACACCGTCGCGAAGGCCGTCGAGGCCGTCTCGCCGCTACCGATCAAAATGCTCACGTTGCACACCTCCGGCGGTCGCGAGATGATGCAATGGGCCGCCAAAGCCCGCGACCAACACGCCCCGCACCTTCTCCTCCTCGGCGTCACCGTGCTCACTTCCATGGATGCGCCCGGCCTCGCCGAGACCGGCGTCTCCGCCGCCCCGGCCGACCAAGTCGTCCGCCTCGGCCGCCTCGCCGTCGACTCCGGTCTCCGCGGCCTCGTGTGCTCGCCGCTCGAACTCGCCCCGCTCCGCGCCGTCCTGCCGCCCGACGTCGCCCTGGTCACGCCCGGCATCCGCCCGCGCGGTGCCGCCGCCGGCGACCAATCCCGCATCCTGACCCCCGGCGAGGCCGCCCGCGCCGGAGCCAGCCACATCGTTGTCGGCCGTCCCATTTTCTCCGCGCCCGACCCCGCCGCCGCCGCCCGCGCCATCCTCGCCGAGCTCTCGGCCTGATCCCGAGCCGGTTCCTTAAACTACAACCTCCAACTTAAACTTCCTCCCTCCGCCCAATGTCCCGCACCGCCGCCATTCTCCTCGCCGCCGGCTCCAGCACGCGCATGGCCGGCACCGTCGCCGACAAGGTCCTCGCGCCCCTCGCCGGCCGCCCCGTCTTCGCCCACTCCGCCGCCGCCTTCGCCGCCAGCGGCGTCGCCGATTTCTACGTCGTCGTCTATCGCGACCAGCGCCAGATGCTCACGCTCTCCGCCCACGCGCCCACGCCTTGCGTGCTCATCCCCGGCGGCAACGAGCGTCAGGAATCCGTCGCCAACGCCCTCGCCGCCCTCCCGCCCGACATCGCCCACGTCTTCATCCACGACTGCGCCCGCCCCCTCGTCCGCCCCGAGCAACTCGTCGCCCTCCACAAGATCGTCCGCCGCGAACACGCCGTCGTCCTCGCCCACCGCGTCACCGATACCATCAAGAAACACCGCGCCGACGCCCGCCTCCGCACCCTCGACCGCGACCGTCTCTGGGCCATGGAGACTCCCCAGGTTTTTTCCCGCGAGCTGATCGACCGCGCCTACGCCAAGGTCGCGAAGAAAAAACTCCGCATCACCGACGACGCCCAAGCCGTCGAGTCTCTTAATCATCCCATCGCTCTCCTCGAGAACACGACCCCCAACCCCAAGCTGACCACCCCCGCCGACCTCGCCTACCTCGAATTCCTCCTTAGCCAGCCCGCCTCCTGAAGCCTGCTCCTCTTACGACTTACCCGCTTATGGCTTCGCTACGCATCGGCCACGGCTACGACATCCACCGCCTCGTTCCCGGTCGCCCCCTCATCCTCGGCGGCGTGCGGTTCGCCACCGACTACGGCCTCGACGGCCACTCCGACGCCGACTGCCTCACCCACGCCATCTGCGACGCCCTCCTCGGCGCCGCCGGCCTCCCCGACATCGGCCACTTCTTCCCCGACACCGATCCGGCCCTCAAAAATATCGACTCCCAAGTCCTCCTCCGCCGCGTCGTCGCCGAACTCGCCTCACGCCACTTCATCCTCGTCAACATCGACGCCTCCCTCATTGCGGAAAAACCGAAAATTGCCCCGCACCTCGCCGCTATGAAGGCCGCCCTCTCTGCCTCGACCGGCCTCCCCGTCGACTGCATCGGCCTCAAAGCCACGACCAACGAGGGCATCGACGACATCGGTCGCGGCCTCGCCATCGCCGCGCACGCCGTCTGCTTGATCTCCCGCTCATGATACTCTCCCACCCCGCTCCCGCCGCTACCCCTTTGCTCTCCTTGCGCCTTCTGCGCCTTTTTGCGGCCATCCTCGCCCCGCTCTTCCTCCTCACCTTCACCGCCTGCTCCAAACGCGAGACCACCGTCGAGCGCGGCAACCGCGAGGGCATCTTCCACCTCAGCATCGGCTCCGAACCCGCCGACCTCGACCCGCAAACCATCACCGGCACCGGCGACGCCAAGATCGTCCAAGCCCTCTTCGAACCCCTCGTCAGCTACGAGCCCGTCACTCTCGCGCCCGTCCCCGCCCTCGCCGCGCGCTGGGAGATTTCCCCTGACGGCCTCACCTACACCTTCCACCTCCGCCCCGATGCCAAATGGTCCAACGGCGATCCCCTCACCGCGCAGGACTGCGTGGACTCGTGGCGCCGCATCCTCACTCCGTCGCTCGCCGCCGACTACGCCTACTTCCTCTACCTTCTCCGCGGCGCCGAAGCTTTCAACAAAGGCCGGACCACCGATTTCTCCACCGTGGGCGTGACCGCACGCGACGCCCACACCCTCGTCGCCACCCTCACCCACCCAGCGCCCTACTTCCTCCAGATTCTTCTCAATTCCCCTTGGCGCCCCGTGCACATCCGTTCGATCGCCGCCGCCGGCGATCCCTACAACCGCGGCACCAAGTGGACTCGCCCCGGCACCCTCGTCTCCAGCGGCCCGTTCGTCCTCAAGGAATGGACGCTCAACCAGCGCGTCGTCCTCGAAAAATCCCCCACCTACTACGACCGCGCCAAGGTCGCGCTCAACGCGATCCACTTTTATCCCATCGACAATATCGACGCCGAGGAACGCGCCTTCCGCGCCGGCCAACTGCACAAGACTTGGGCCCTCCCGCTCTCCAAAGTCCTCCCGCTCCAACGCGAAAAATCCCCCGCCCTCCGCATCGACCCGTCCCTCGAAACCTACTTCTTCCGCCTCAACGTCCGCCGCGCCCCCCTCGACGACGTCCGCATCCGCCGCGCGCTTTCGCTCGCGATCGACCGCGACACCCTCGCCGGCAAGGTCCTCCCCGGCGGCCGCGAGCCCGCGCCCACCTTCATCTCCCCGCTCCTCGTCGGCTACACCCCGCCCACGCGCAAAGCCTACGATCCCGCCGCCGCCCGCCAACTCCTCGCCGACGCCGGCTTCCCGGGCGGCGTCGGCCTTCCCGCTATCGAGCTGACTTACAATAATTCCGAAATTCTCCGCCTCGTCGGCGAGGCCGTCCAACAGATGTGGCGCCGCGAACTCGGCCTCGACGTCCGCCTTTCCAACCAGGAAAAGAAAGTCGTCTTCGCCAATCGCCGCGCCGGCGCTTACCAAATCCTCCTCAGCAGTTGGACCGCCGACTACCTTGACGCCACCACCTACCTCGACATGTGGCGCGGCGACTCCGGCAACAATCACACCGGCTGGGCCGACCCCGCCTACGACGCCCTCTCCGATCGCGCCAACACCCTCGCCGACCGCCCCGCGCGCGCCGCCGTCCTCGCCGAGGCCGAAACCCTCCTCCTCGACGCCGCCCCGATCATCCCGGTCTATTTCAACACCAACGTCTATCTGCTCCACCCCGCCGTCAAAGGCTGGCAGCCCACCCCGATGGACCACACCGACTACCGCCAAGTCTCTCTCGTGCCGTAGATGCTTCGCTCGCCAACGCCCGCCCCCGAGCCAGACCCGCCGGTAACATCTTCGCGCCGCTTCGAAACGAAGATTCCCCTTCAGGCCTTTCGTGTGTTTCGTGTGTTTCGTGGTTAAATATTTGCGTCTTTCCCGCTTCACGCGGGCCCGCGACCGGTTCCGCCCGCACCTTCCCGCTCCGTCTCATAGCCGAGTGTTTTTTTGCGCCGCCTTGTGCTTTTTGTCGGCCATCACTTCGGGCTGCTCGAAACAAAAATCCGCCTCCGCTTCGCTCGCCCATGCTGAAGCCGCCCCGCAAATCCTCCGCCTCGCCCAACGCAACGAGCCCGCCGATCTCGATCCCGCCACCGCGACCCTCCCCGACGAATTCTTCGTCATCCGCGCCCTCAACGAAGGCCTCCTCACCGCCGGCTCCGACGGCCGCACCCCCACCCCCGCCCTCGCCTCGCGTTGGGAAATTTCCGCCGACGCCCTCGTCTACACGTTCCACCTCCGCCCCGAGGCCCGTTGGTCCAACGGCGACCGCGTCACCGCCGCCGACTTCATCGCCTCTTACCGCCGCCTGCTCTCGCCCGCCACCGCCGCGACCAAGGCCCCGCTTTTTTTCGCCGTCAAAAACGCCCGCGCCTTCGCCACCGGCACGCTCACCGATTTCTCCCTCGTCGGTTTCGCCGCGCCCGACGCCCTCACCCTCGTCGTCACCCTCGCGCAGCCCAACCCCGCGTTCCTCCTCTACGCCGCCAGCGGCCCGTGGCTCCCCGTGCATCCCGCCACCGTCGCCACCCACGGCCGCACTTGGACGCAGCCCGCCCATCACATCGGGAACGGCCCGTTCACCCTCGGCGAGTGGCGGCAAAACCAACGCATCGTCGTCAAAAAAAATCCCGCCTACCGCGCCGCCGCCGACATTCGCGTCGATGAGATCCACTTCGTCCGCTTCGACAGCGGCGACACCGAAGAACGCGCCTACCGCGCCGGTCAGGTCGACGTCACCATGTCCGTCCCCGTGACCAAGATCGCCACCTATGCCCGCGAGCGCCCGGCGGAGCTCCAACGCACGCCCCTCGCCGAGACGCGCTACCTCGCCTTCAACACCACCCGTCCGCCCCTCGATGATCCCGCCTTCCGCCGCGCCCTGAGCGACGCCATCGACCGGGAAAAAATCGTCGACCGCGTCTTGCTCGGCAGCCAAACGGCGGCCCGATCCTTCATCCCGCCGGCCCTCGCGCCCTCTCCCGTCGTCCCCACAGAGTCAGCGCCCAAGCTTTTTCCCAACGTCGGAACGATTCGTCTCGAACTCACCGGCTGGTCGCAGACGCCCGTGCTCGAAGCCATCCAAGCCATGTGGCGGGAGAAACTCGGCCTCAACGTCACCATCGCCCTGCGCGACGCCAAGGTCCACGTCGCCGCCCTCCGCGCCGGCGCCTACGACATCGGCTTCATCACCGAAATCCCCGACGTCGCCGACCCCGCCCTCGTCCTCGCGCAGTTCACCACCGGCGCACCCGGCAACTATCCGCATTGGTCCGACGCCCGCTACGACGCCGCCCCGAGCGAAGCGCTCCTCCTCGCGTCTGCTCCCGTCGCCCCGCTCTATTTCAACACCAAGAACTGGCTCAAGTCCCCCCGCGTCCAAGGCTGGCGCGAAGACCCCTTCTGGACCCGCGACTACACCGCCGTCCATCTCGCCGCTCCGTAGCGGTCCGCGCGCGCGCCTCTCCCGTGTGGCTGCGGCATCCTGCCGCAGTTCCAAGTCCCTCCTCCGGCGTCCGTCTTGCGGAAGCCTTCTTTTTTTGCGCCTTCTGCGCCTCTTTGCGGCCATTCCTTTCTACCTGCGATTGCCAACTCCCCGTTCGCCCCACGCACTTTCCTCCATGCGTCTTTCCCGCCGCCTCCTCATCGCCCTCACTGCCGCATCCGCCCTCGCCCTCCCGCGCCTCTTCGCCGCCGATCCCGCCCCCGCCCCGTCCGCCGCCCGCATCCTCGCCCACACCAAGATCCTCGCCTCCGATGAATTCGAGGGCCGCGCCCCCGCCTCGCCCGGCGAGGAAAAAACCGTCGCCTACCTCGAGCGCGAGTTCCGCGCCCTCGGCCTCGCCCCCGGCAATCCCAACGGCACCTACGTCCAGTCCGTGCCGCTGGTCGGCATCACCTCGCGCGTGACCACCGCCTTCACCGTCGGCGACCGCACGCTCACGCCCGAGGCTCTCACCGAGGGCGTCACCCTCTCCCGCCGCCTGGCCCCGCGCGTCGCCGTCAACGCCAGCGAACTCGTCTTCGTCGGCTACGGGATCTCGGCCCCCGAGTTCGGTTGGGACGATTACAAGGGCGTCGATGTCCGCGGCAAAACCGTCGTCATGCTCATCAACGATCCGCCCGTCACCGACGCCACCGGCCGGCTCGACCCCGCGGTTTTCGGCGGCAACGCCATGACCTACTACGGGCGCTGGACCTACAAATACGAGATCGCCTCCGCCAAGGGCGCCGCCGCCTGCCTCATCGTCCACGAGACCGGTCCCGCCGGCTATCCCTTCGCCGTCGTCGCCGCCAACGGTGGCCGCGAAAATTTTGATCTCCGCACGCCCGACGCCAACGCCTCCCGCGTCGCCGTCGAGGGTTGGCTCGCCCTCGATTTCACCCGCGCGCTCTTCACCGCCGCCGGCGAGGATTTCGCCAAACTCAAAGCCGCCGCCGCCACCCGCGAGTTCAAGCCCGTCCCGCTTAAAGCCCGCGCCTCCTTCACCGTCGCCAATCAGATCCGCGATGTCGTCTCCCGCAACGTCGTCGCCCTGCTCCCCGGCGCCGATCCCGCCCGTCGCGCCGACTACGTCGTCTTCACCGCCCACTGGGATGCCTTCGGCCGCAACCCCGCGCTCGCCGGCGATCAGATTCTCAACGGCGCCGCCGACAACGCCATCGCCGTCGCCATGCTCCTCGAGCTCGCCCGCGCCGCCGTCGCCCTGCCCGTCGCCGCCCGCCCCGCCCGTTCCCTCCTCTTCCTCTCGCCCACCGCCG
>JBDNFZ010000167.1:0-1486 GCA_041689555.1 Opitutaceae bacterium
CATGTAGGCTTCCTTGACGGTGCCGCTGTTCATGAGCGTCCAGTTGGCGAGGATGAGTCCGCCGCACCAGCGCGCGGCGCCGGTCCAGCGGGGTGCGGAGGTGATGCGCAGCCAACAGTAGAGGACCCACGGAGCGTAGCAAAAGCTGAAAAATGCGGGGTGGTTGACGCGAAAAGGAAAGAAGCCGACGAACGTGGCGGCGAAGGCGACGAGGAGCGCGGCGGGCAGGTGGCGGGTGAGGCGGAGCACGCAGAGGCCGAGCCCGCAGGCGAGGAGCCATTTGGCGACGAGGTATTTTACGTCCCAAGCCCAGGTGGCGCCGCCGGCGAGGACCACGAGAAAGTGCATTGGATCGCCGAACATCGACTGGCCTTGGCCGAGATGGACGGTGCCGGTGGAGTTGTAGCGGTTCCAGAGCGGGAGTTCACCGTCGCGGAGCACGGCGTCGTGCTGGAGCACCGAAAGAGGAATGTGCTGCCACATGATCGCCCCGATGTCGGCACCGGCGACGTTGGCGGTGGCGCGTTCGCGACCGCCCGGGAGGGTGGGGTAATCCTCGTAGAGCAGGATGGTGCCGTTGTTGGGCGAGACGATGCTCTTGCCGAGGAAGATAACGGGGTAACTGCTGGCAACGACGGCGAAGACGGCGCAGAACGCAACGGCGCGGCCGGGACGGGCTGCGAGCCAGATCCAGGCTGAGCGGAGGCGCGCGAGGCTGCGGGCGAGGAACCAGACGAGCGCGAGCAAGGCGGCGGTGAGCGGGACGACGCGGATGACTAGGGCGCGGAGGTTCTCCGGCAGGCTGGACCGGAGAGTGAAAGGCGCGCCGATGCGGAGTTCGGTGATGGGATCGAAGGCTCCGGGCGTGGTCACCAATTCCAAGCGCTCGCCGAAGACGGTGCGGGTGGCGATTTGCTGGACGGCGATGAAATCCCCGGGCTCGAAGCGTCGGACGACGCGGCCATCGGGACCGCGGATCAGGGCGTCGCGCAGGGTGAGGGTGCCGGCGCGGTCGAGCGGATCGAAGCGGAAGCCCCGGTAGTCGCCGGCGGGAAGGGCGAAGGAGAGCTTCTGCGGGGACGAACCGCCGATGAGGGTTTCGCGGGCGGAATCGGCCTCATTGATGCCGCGACCGACGTCGAAAAAGAGCTGAGGGAGGCCGGCGGCGGCAGCGATGGCGGTGACCTCGAAGCGAAATTGCGCCTTAACCGGGGCGGCGAAGGGGAGGAACGGGATCGTGACGACGATGCTGAGGAGGGCGGCGGCGAGGAAAGTGGGCAGCGAGAGAATCGACTTCATCCAGATGCGCGGAGTGTCGGCGACGAGCGGAGGGCGCGACAAGGAATTTTGCACGCGGGGGTGGACGGGGGGTGTAACTGGAAGTGAAGTCAGCAGCCGGGGGTAGAACGGACGGAAGGGAGCGAACGGATGATTTTCTTTTGAGAAGGTAAGTCATAGGCAAAGAACAGCCTGGCTTTGCGCTAGA
>JBDNFZ010000168.1:0-6180 GCA_041689555.1 Opitutaceae bacterium
CGCCTCGGTCGGCGCCGCCCACTGCATCGGCGTCGCCAACGGCCTCGAAGCTCTCCAGCTCGTGCTCATGGCGCGCGGCATCGGCCCCGGCGACGAGGTCATCGTTCCGTCCAACGGCTACATCGCCACTTGGCTTGCCGTCACCCACGTCGGTGCCACCCCGATCCCCTGCGAGCCGGATCCCCGCACCTACAATCTCGACCCCGCCCGCCTCGCCGCCCTCGTCACGCCATGCACCCGCGCGATCTTGCCCATCCATCTTTACGGGCAATGCGCCGATATGACCGCGATCAACGCCTTCGCCGCCCGGCACGGGCTCTTCGTTCTCGAAGACGCCTCCCAATCCCACGGTGCTCGCGCTCACGGCGTCGCCAGCGGCGCCCTCGGTCACGCCGCCGGCATCAGTTTTTATCCGACCAAAAACCTCGGCGCCCTCGCCGACGCCGGCGCCATCACCACCAACGACGCCGCGCTCGGCGCCCGCCTCCGCTCCCTTCGCAACTACGGTTCGCGCGAGCGCTACCACCACGACGAACCCGGCCTCAACTCCCGCCTCGACGAATTCTCCGCCGCCTTCCTCCGCGTCAAACTCCCCGTTCTCCCCGCCTGGAACGCCCGCCGCGCTGCCCTCGCCGCGCGCTACCTCGCCCAGCTTGCCGGCGTCGGCGACCTCACCCTCCCCTTCGTCCCGGAATGGGCCGATCCCGTCTGGCACCTTTTCGTGATCCGCACCGCGCACCGCGACGCCCTCCGCGCCCATCTCACCGCCCGCGACATCGGCACGCAGATCCACTACCCGATTCCACCCCATCTTTCCGGTGCCTACCGCTCGCTCGGTTATCGCCCCGGAGATTTCCCCGTCGCAGAGAAACTCTCTGCCGAAGTCCTCAGCCTGCCCGTCAGCCCTCACCACACCGGCGAACAGATTGACACCGTGTGCGCCGCCGTGCGCTCGTTCTTCGTCTCACGATGAACGCCCCCGGCCACGCCTCGCCCTTCGCCGACCTCGCGCGCAAACGCGACCTCTGGTGGCAGTTCACCGTCCGCACGGTCGAGCTTCGCCATCGCGGCAGCTTTCTCGGCATCCTCTGGGCCGGCCTCACCCCGCTGCTCATGCTCGCCCTTTATTACGTCGTTTTCGGCGTGATCTTTAAAAGCAGCTTCGGCGTCCTGCCCGACGAGACCCGCACCGACTACGCCCTCGCATTCTTCCTCGGCCTCATTCTTTACCAACTTCTCGCGGAGACCCTGACCGTTTCGCCCACCCTCATTCTCGCGAATCCGAATCTCGTGAAGAAGGTGGTCTTCCCGCTCGACGTCCTGCCCCTCGCGCAGCTCGGCGCGACGTGGTTCAACCTCGGGATCTCGCTCGCGCTGATGATGCTCGGAGCCGTGTTTTTCGGCCGCGGCATCAGCGTGACCGGCTTGGTCTGGTTGCCTGTCGTGCTGTTTCCGCTGCTCCTGCTCTCGGCCGGTCTGAGCTGGCTTTGCGCCGCCCTCGGCGTCTTCTTCCGCGACCTCGCCCAAGTCATGCCCTTCCTCGCCCAGATCGTCCTTTACGCGAGCGCCGTCGTTTACCCCATCGCCCGCATTCCCGCCGAGATCTGGGCCTTCCTGAAATGGAATCCCCTGCTCCACTCCGTCGAACTCGCCCGCGACGCCCTTCTCTGGAACTCCCCGCTCAACCTGCACCATCTCGCCTACACCTACGTCGCCGGCTTCGCTGTCTTCCTGCTCGGCCGCTGGATTTTCCAAAAACTCCAGCCCGCTTTCGCCGACGTAATTTAGCCTCGGGTGGCCAAGGACCCGTGGAGTCCCGATAAAATTTGACCGAAACAAACCCAGGCACTTCTTTCCGCGACTTGCTGATCCGACTCCTCCGTCGCTGGCCGACACACCTGCGATTCCTCGGCCAAATTTTCACGCGTCTTGCCTGTCCGATTTTGGCGCTCTTGTTCGGGCTTTTGCTCGCTGTCCGCTTCGAATTGACCGGAGCATGGCATAATATCGCGTATACGGGATTCATCGCCACTTGGTTGCTGAGTTGCTATGTTTCGAACCGCAGCTTGCGTCGGGTTTTTAGTCGGTGGCGGCATTCACCCCTGCCGGTTTTGGGCATAACCTTAGCCAGCATGGCGTGGATGGGGTTTGCTTACATGCCCAATGCCTATGACTACCGCCAAATCGCCTTGGCCGCGATTTGTGGCGTCGCCGGCTCCCTCGCCCGGTTTTTTTTCGTGCGGCAGGCGAGGCGGGTGCGAGCCTCCAAATCCGAGATGATGCGTTGGCTGGGCCTTGCTTCCGTCTGCGCCTGGGTCGTTCACCCTTACGCCACCCCGCACTTGGTCGGCGGCGGCGATGCTCATCATTATGCTCAGCAACTGGCCGACTCGGCCGCACAACTTCGTCAGGGCGTATATCAGCTTTTTGTCGGTCAGAGTTCCTTTGCTTTCAACGGCGACATCCACCCGCTGCGCTCCGCCCCCTATTTCTCCTACCTCGGCGCGGCGCTGAGTATCGTCACCGGGCCCGCGTTCGCCGCCACGGCGGTGCAGAATCTGATGATCGTGCTCAGTCTCTGCGGCGGCGTCGCCATAGTCTATGCGCTCCTCACACGCCTGCGCCCGCGATCCGCCTGGCCCGCCTTCTGGCTGACCACTGCGTTCGCCGCCAGCCCTGGTGTGTTGGCTTTGGTTTACAGCGGCGACATGATCGCTTCTTGGCTGACGCTGCCGTGGCTTCCGCTGGTTTTCTACGCAACGATCCGCTGTTGGCTGGCCAAGGACCCGGTGCCGGCGTTTTGCGTGCTGGCAGGTTCTCTCGCCATCGTTTGGCTCACGCATCCTCCGATCGCGTTCTGGACGTCCGCCCTCGTCGCGCTGCCGCTCATCGCGCGCTTGATTGTGCGCTGGGAATCCGGCCGCGGGCTATGGCTCATCGCCGCGTGCACGGCGAGTTGCTTGGCCCTGTGCGGTTATGTGTTTGTATCCGTCCACACTCTCGAGATGCCGACCGACCCCAACTTGGTGGCCTTCGTGCGGAACGGCGGCGTTTTCGAGATTCTTCGCACCGGCTGGGCGGGTCTCGGGAAGCCGCTAGATCCCACCGGTGGCGATCTGATCCGTAATCTTCAGCTCAGTCCCGCCCTCTGGTTTGCCGCGCTGATCGGCATCGGCTCGATCCGTCGCTATCGCTGGGTTGCCGGCACGCTTCTGCTCGGCTCGGCTATACTATTACTTCTGCTTTACCCCTCCCCTTTGCTCGCCGGGCGACTGTGGAAAATCATGCCCGAGAGCGTCATCAACGCGACCGAAAAGTGGCCGATGCAGCGGTTCTACCCCATCCTCTCCGTGCTCGTTCCTTTTCTCGCGATTTTAGCGTGGCCGGAGACAATCACACGACGCCGCAAATTATTCGCCGCCACCTTGCTGGTCTGCCTGAGTTCGGCCGCGCTCTTCAGCCTGGTTGACGCGAGAAAGTTGATCGCCCGCGGCATCGCGGTAACCAGTTCCGCCGAAATGTCCGGACGCAGGATGCGACCGGAGAACGTCGTTCTCAGCCGCTATACCTACGAATACTTCGGGCGACTGCCCCGCAGTTTCACGCACGGAACGGTGAGTCCCGAGATGCAGAACCGCTTGCTCGCTCGCAACACCCTCACACCCGTCGACGCCAATTTGCTCGCGCTGGCGCCGAACACCCCATTCGGGGCCGCCTCCACCGGCACACGCCACCGCTTTACCCCCACCGATTACGGTGGCCGCTATGTTCCTCCGCTGCGAATTGAGCCGGGAAGCACTTATTTCGTCCGCTTTCTATTCGGCAGCCAACCGGCCAACGGCACGCTCCAACTGCTCGGCCGCTACATCTATCGCGAATATCACCTTCCCGCCTCGGGCGAAGCTTTCGCTTTCGGCATGGGCCCCGGCCGCAGCAATGGCTTCTCTTTATGGACGACCGCTGCGATCGCCGACGATGTCGATATCCGCTACTACAATCAACCCAACCGCCCCGCCCCCAAGGATCTCGGCGACATTGAACTCCTTTCCGTAATCCCCGACCGCCTCCCCCTGCACCTCCTCGGCCTCCAACCCTACCAGATAACCGTCCGTAGTGATGCTGCCTCATGGCTCGAAACCCCCAAGATCTACCTCCCGGGTTACATCGCCGACATCGATGGGCAACCGGTGACCGTCGAGCAATCTCCCGATGGGCTGGCCATGATTCCGGTGCCGGCGGGTCAGCACCGCGTGCATCTTTCCTATGTGGGCCCGCTTGGCTTGCGCCTCGCCTACTGGGCGACCCTCGCCGTTTGGGTGGTCTTTTTTATCTTTTGGCGCTGGCAGCGGCGGACGCCCGCCGCGAACGACGTATTTATCAATCTTGGCCGCGCAGCCACCGCTATCGCTCTGCTTGGATTCGTTTCATTGGGTGCCGTCAAAACCTTTGCCTACTACCGCGTGCCACCGCAACCCTTCTTGGCCGCAGGACCGGTCGAAATGAAGTTTCTCCTGCCGGTCGGTTTGGAGAAAAAATGGGAGCACCTCTGGGATTTCGAGCATGGAAGCAACAAATGGAGCGTCCATTGCTACTATGAAAACGGACAAAACATCCGAATCGGCCTTGCTCGCGATTCCAAATCCGTTGCCGAGAGCGAAGCTTTCCAGGTCAACTACCTGCGCAAACACAAACTAGTTGCCACCCTTTCACCGGATCCGACCGACCGGGAACCTCGACTCAGCATTTGGATAAATCAACGCTTGGTCATTCGCCAAAATCTCACCCGGTCGGTTGAGGGGCGCGAGGTCGCCCCGAAACGTTTCAGCGGCGAAATCCTTCGGCTCGGCCTCGGCGACGCCCCGATCGATTAAGACTGCGTTGCCTCCCGGGCCAACTCCTACCTTGCGAGCCCGTCGGCCTGAGGTTTGCCTTCCACCTCCACTCCCGATCCATGCCCGGCGACGTCATCATCTCGGTCAAAAACCTCTCCAAAGCCTACCGCATTTGGTCGTCTCCGGCCGCCCGCCTTCGGAGCCCGTTGCTCGCCGCCGCCGCCGCCGTTTTCCCGCGCAACTCGGTCTCGCACCGTGCCCTCGCCGCTCGCGCCGCGAACACCTACCGCGATTTCCACGCCCTCCGCGACGTCTCGTTTGAGATCCGCCGCGGCGAGGCCACCGGCATCATCGGCCGCAACGGCTCCGGCAAATCCACCCTCCTCCAACTCATCGCCGGCACCCTCACGCCCACCTCCGGCACCATCGCGGTCAACGGCCGCGTCTCCGCCCTCCTCGAACTCGGCTCCGGCTTCAACCCCGAGTTCACCGGCCGCGAAAACGTCTTCCTCAACGGCGCCATTTACGGCCTGTCCCGCGCCGAGATGCAGGCCCGCTTCGCCGAGATCGCCGCCTTCGCCGACATCGGCGACTTCATCGAGCAGCCCGTAAAAACCTACTCCTCCGGCATGATGATGCGGCTCGCCTTCGCGGTCGCCGTCAGCGTCCAGCCCGACATCCTCATTGTCGACGAGGCTCTCAGCGTCGGCGACGTCTTCTTCACCCAGAAATGTTTTCAACGCATCCGTGAGATCGTCCACCGCGGCGCCACGTTGATCTTCGTTTCCCACGACACCGGCTCCGTCCAAAATCTCTGCGACCGCGGCCTCCTCCTCTCGGGCGGCCAACTCATGCACGACGGTGTGCCCGAGGAGTGCGTGAGCCGCTACTTCAACCTCCACCAGCCCGCGACCGCCACCGCCGCCGGTCCCGTCGCCGCCGGTCGCCACGCACCCATCGCCCCGGATCTTCGCGCCGCCCTCGTCGCCTCCGACATTTTGCCCTCCGCCAAGTCCCGCCACGGCGACCAAAAACTCGAACTCGTCGCCGCCGCGGTGCTCGACGGCCACGGTGCCGCCACTTGGGATTTCGAGCTGCTCCACCGCGCGACGATCCGCGTTCTCTTCCGCGCCCACGCGCCCATCGCCTTGCCCTCGGTCGGCCTGCAACTCCACGACCGGATGGGCAACCTCCTCTTCGCCGCCGGCAATTCCCAGCTTCGCTTCCCCCTCCCGCCGCTCGCCGCTGGTGAGGAGATTATGCTCGATTTCCGCGTCACGCTCACCGCGCAAGCCGGCCTCTACACGCTCTCCCTCGACGCCGCCGAAGCCGACCCCTCCGATCTCAA
>JBDNFZ010000169.1:0-7754 GCA_041689555.1 Opitutaceae bacterium
GAAGAAGCCGGCGTTTTTGTTCAGGCCCGAGTCCATCGACGACATGGTGGCGGCGAAGATGCCGCTGACGAGGAGGCCCATCATGCCCACGGGCATGACATCGCGGGCGACGGCGATGAAGGCGGCTTCCTCGGGGTTTTTTAGCGCGGGGAAAAGCACGGCGAGATCGGGGTGGAGGATGCGCGCGACCATCGGCGGGATGAACCAGATCACCATGCCGATAACAAAAAGCCCGGCGCCGAGGAGGCCGGCCCAGCGGGCGTGGCGGCCGTCCTTGACACAAAGGTAGCGGTTGGCATCGGCGAGGTTGTTGGTCGAGAAGAGCTGCTTCAGGATCATGGCGAGGCACCAGAGCCAGAGAAACTCCTGCGTGAACACTTGGCCGAGATCGAGGTGCGCGGCGGGCAACTGCGCGAGGAAGCCGTCGAAGCCGCCGACCTTGAGCAAGGCGAGGACGGTGACGGCGAGACACACCGGCATCAGGATGAGCACCTGGATAAAGTCGCTGGCGAGCACGGCCCAACTGCCGCCGATCAGGGCCATGACGAGGACGACGACGCCGGTCGCCATGATGGTGAGGCTGAGGTCGATCCCGAAGACGGCGGCGAAGAAGACGCCGAGGGCGTTGAGCCAGATGCCGGCCTGGAGGAGGCCGAAGGGAATTTGCAACCAGGTGAAAACCTGTTCGCTGGCGACCCCGAAGCGCGCGCGGATGGCCTGAAGGCTGGTGACGACGCGGAGCTGGCGGAAGCGCGGGCCGAAGTGGAAGGCGTTGACGAGAAAACCGAGGGAGTTCCCGACATAGATGACGATGACGGGCCAGCCGTCGGAATAGGCCTTGCTGGCGGCGCCGGTGAAGGTCCACGCGCTGAAGGCGACCATGAACGCCGAGCCGCCGGCCATCCACCAGAGGGCCTTGCCACCGCCGCGAAAATACTCGGACACGTCGGTGACGAAGCGGCGGAAGACCCAGCTGATCGCCAGCATGTAGATAAAGTAGAAGACGAGGACGGCGTAGTCGTAGCGAGTCATGGGCGGGGCGAGGGCGGTGGGGAGCGGGGCGAGGGCGTTCGGGCGGAAAAGATTGATAACTATGAAGAAAACGTCCGGCGCGCGCCCCGTGAACGGGCGGGGTTACTTGCGGGCGGGGCCGGTGGAGTTGCCGATCACGAGCGGGGCGGGAAGGACGAGATCGGTGTAGCCCTCCTCGGGGATGCCCTCGCCGAGGACGAGGCGGGCGGCGGCTTCGCCGAGCTTGTCGGGGCTGGTGCCGGCGCCGGTGATGCGGAGGGCGCCCTCGACGCTGAGCCGGGAGACGTCGGCGGAGGCGAGGCTGAGGTCGGCGGGGATTTTCCAACCCTCGCGTCGGAGGGCGAGCGCGGCGCCGTAGGCCATCTGGGTGTTGTAGGTGACGAAGGCGGTGGGGAAGTCCTTGCGTTTCGCCAGGGGCAGGAGGGCGTGGATGGCCTCGCCGCCCTCGGCGCGGTCGGCCTCGGCGACGACGTTGACGTAGCGAGGGTCGAGGGCGAGGCCGTGCGTGCGGAGGGCCTCTTTGAGGGCGCGGAGGCGCGCGTCGTGGCGCCCGAGGGCGGCGTTGCCGCCGAGCCAGCCGATGCGGCGATGACCGAGGGCGTGGAGGTGGCGCACGACTTCGAGGAGGGCCTGGGGCTCGTTGCCGAGGAGGGAGTGGCAGAGGCCGTGGTAGCGCGCGGAGACGGCGACGAGATGACGGGTGAGCCCGGCGAGGGCGGCCATGAAGGGTTGGGCGACCTCGCCGAGCACGACGACCCCGCCGATGTGGTGGCTGGGATGGAGAATCTGACCGAGCTTCTCCACCGAGAGCTCGTCCTCGGCCCCGAGGAAGACGGAGCGGTGGCCGCGGGCCTCGAGCGCGTGGTGGAGGCCGTGTTGGACGTGACCGAAATAGGTGCTGGGGATGTAGAGCCGGAGCGGCGCGCGGAGGATAAAGCCGATCTGCTGCACGCGGGTGGAGTCGGGCGTGGAATCGATCCGCATGCCCTTGGGCAGATAGCCGACGGAGACGGCGTGATCCCAGATGCGTTTGTAGGTCTCGGGATTGATGCCGGCGCTCCGGCCGTTGAGGGCGAGGGAGACGAGGGCTTGGGAAATACCGAGTTGGCGGGCGAGTTGGGTCTGGGAAATCTTTCGCGCGGGTCGGGGCATGGGGCGATGGTTAATAATTACGAGAAACGGGCAATCAATTATTAGATGGTTCGGCGCGCGGGGTGCGGGGCACGGTTTTTCGGTTTGGTCGGGCGAATGCTTCGGGAGTGGGCCGCGAGCTCGCTCGCGGGCGAAAGCGCCAGCTCGTTCGCGTCCAAGAGCGCCAGCAAGCTGGCGGCCTACGCTTTACCCGACCAAACCGGAAGCACGACCGGGGGCGGCCGGGACACCTACCGGTAGAGCCAGTAACGCTTGCTCTGCTCCTGATAGACGAGGGCCTGCTCGCGCCAGAGTTTCAGCCAGGCCTCGACGTCGACGCGGGCGCCGTCGCGTTGGAGGGCGCGCATAAACGCCTCGCTGCCCATGTGGCGGATGAAACCGTTCTGCTCGCCGACCTTGGCGGCGGAGAACGGGTTCTTGGGCTCGAATTTGCAGGCGAGGCGCATGAGATCGAAGCTCAGTTCGGTGGGGCGCCAGGCGTCGTAGTCGGTGATCTCGGTGTAGAGGCCGACGGCGGGCTGGCCGGTCCGGGCGTTGGGCACGCTGATGACGCGGAACCGGACACCGGCGACGTTGAGGGCGCGGAGTTCTTTTTCCAGCGTCTCACGCGGGATGGTTTTGTGGGAGATGCCGCGGAAAATGTGCTGGGTGCCGACGCCGCTGCGGAAGCCGCCGAGGTAGGTGCCGAGCCCGGTCATCGGGTAGCCCTGCACGGCGGCGAAATCCTGGATGCCGCCCGAGGTGGGGACCCAGGCGAGGCCGGTGTCGGGCCAGCGCATCGCGCGGGTCCAGCCGCGCATGGGGATGACGGTGAGTTTGCCGGCGGTGCGCTGGGCCTCGGTGACGTCGATGCCGCCGGGCGCGCGGGTTTCGCGGGCGAGGCGGGCGAGCTCGCCTATGGTGAGGCCGTGGACGTAGGGGACGCGGAAGGCGCCGACGTAGCTCATCCACTTGGCGTCGAGCGGCGGGCCGTCGGCCTTGAGGCCGCCGAGGGGATTGGGGCGGTCGAGGACGATGAGTTCCTTCCCGTTTTCAAAGCAGGCCTCGAGGGCGAGTTTCATCGCGCTGGTGAAGGTGTAGCTGCGCGTGCCGATGTCCTGGAGGTCGACGACGAGGGCGTCGATGTCGCGGAGCTGGGCGGGGGAGGCTTTGAAACTTTTACCTTTGTAGGCGGCGCCGCTGTAGAGGGAATACACGCGCAGGCCGGTGCGCGGGTCGGTGAAGTCGGCGAATTTTTTCTCGGCGGGGAGGTCGCCGTAAACGCCGTGCTCGCCGGCGTAGAGGGCGACGAGATTCACGCCCGGGGCGCGGCGGAGGACCTCGACGGTGCTGAGGCCGGCGCCGTTGACGCCGGCGGGATGGGTGAGAAGGCCGAGGCGCTTGCCCTTGACGGCCGCGAAGCCGTCGGCCGCGAGCACATCGATACCGAGGAGGACGCGGGGCGCGGGCTCGGGCTTCGGCGGGGTGAAGAAGACGCGCGGGGCGGGGGCGGCGGGCGGAGGCGAACGCGGGGCCGGCGTGGCGGCGCAGCCAATTAACTCCAGCGTGCCGACGACGGCAGAAAACAGAGCTCGTAGGGACCGGACGCGCGGGGCTCGAGCCATGGTGCGGTTCAACGGGGATCCGACCGCGTGGGCGAGGCCGCGACGGAACCGCCGCGGACCCCCAGGAGATAAACGGCGTCGAGGAGCGCGCCGAGCACGAGGCCGGAGAGGAGGCCGCCGACAACGAGGCAGAGGATGGCCTGACCGATGGCGGAACCGAGATGGAGCTCGCCCAAAATCTCGCTGAAACCCCGGCTTTCCCAATCGGCGGGCAGGCGGACGTTGGCGAGATCGAACCCGGCCGCCTCCAGCACCCGGCGGCCGAGCAGAAAAGTGGCGCCGTAGATCGGGATCGCGGTGAAGGGGTTGGTGATGAACTGGAGCGCGCCCAAAATCATGAAATTGCAACGCACCACGAGAAAGAGCACGAAGCCGACGGGGAGTTGCACGCCCATCAACGGGAGCAGCGAGAGGATCGAGCCGAAGTAGAAGGCCCGGCGGACGCCGCTGGGACGAAACGTCCAGAGGTAAGCCCGCTTCCGGGCGAGCGAGGCGAAGGGTCCGACCACGGGGTAGCGGTGGAATTCCGTGCGTCGCGGCATAAAACGCAGCCAGCGTTTGGCACTGCGCACGCGCGCATGGCGTGGGTCGCTCGGGGCCGGAGGGGAAGTTACTGGAGCCATGCAGTCGCAACTAAAAGACGGCGCGCAGGCTGACGGCGAGATTTTCCGGCGCGGTCCGGAGCGCGGCCGCGAGCGTCACGCCGGCGGGCGTGATGGCGTGGAGCGCGAGGCCGGAGGGCGCGGCGACGCCGACGGCACCGGCGAAGACGTGGACGGTCTTACCGAGGGCGAGGGCGCGCGCGGCGAGGGCGCCCGGGCCTTTGCCTTGGAGCGAGCTGGCGTCGAAGCGGCCCTCGCCGGTGATGACGATATCGGCGGCGGCGAGCCGGGCCTCGAGATCGAGCCACGCGGCCACGAGATCGTAGCCCGGGAGCAACCGCGCGCGCGCGGCAGCGACCAAGCCGAAGGCGATGCCGCCGGCGGCCCCGGCGCCGGGCGCGTCCATCAGGGCTTCGGGCCGGCCGCAATGCGCGCACAGCATCAGGGCCAGCCGCGCGCTCTCGTGGTCGAGGCGGGCGAGATCGGCGGGCCGCAAACCCTTCTGTGGGCCGTAGACGGCGGCGGCGCCTTGCGGGCCGAGGAGGGGGTTGGCGACGTCGCAGGCGATGCGGAGCGGAGGCAGCGAGGCAGGGACGCCGCCGGCGAACCGCACGAGGCGCGGCCAGTGCTCGGGCCGCAGCGAGGTCATGGGCGGGCCGTTGCCGGAGAGAAACTCCAACCCCAGCGCGCCAAGGGCGCCGAGGCCGAGGTCATGCGTCGCGCTGCCGCCGACGCCCATGAGAATCGCGGACGCGCCCCGGTCGGCGGCGTGACGAACAAGCTCACCGGTGCCGACCGAGGAGGTGAGCCAGGGATCGCGCTCGCCGGCGGGCAGCAGGGCGAGGCCGCGCGCGGTGGCGAGTTCCACGAGGGCGATCTGGCCGGCGGCGTTCCCGAGTTCGAGGAGGGCGCGGGCCGGGGCCGGCACGGCGGAGAGTTCCACGAAGCCGGGCGCGGCCTCGACCGCCGCGCCGCGCGGGCCGGTGACGGTCAACGTCTCGAACGAACCGCCGGCGGCGCGGGTGAGGATGTCGCAAAAGCCCTCCCCGCCGTCGGCGAGCGGACAGAGATCGAGCGTCCAGCCGGGCTGGCGCTCGCGGAGCACGGCGGCGGCGATGGCACAAGCGGCGGGCGCGGTAAGGGCGTCCTTGAACTTATCGAAGGCGAGCAGCACGCGCATGGGACCTCAAGATGGGGAACCGTGGTTGCGGTGCGAAAGATTTTTTGCGTGTGGCAGAGTGATCGGATGCAACAATGTGCATCAGGGCGGGTTTTGTTCGGGGATGCCGGGCGATCTTTAGCTTGATTTCGAGCGAATCCCGACTCCTTTCGTCGGCCCCCCGCCCTTTTGCGTGACGCCGATTCCTCCAGCACTGGAGTTGTCGGGCCCTGCGCCAGAGCCGAACCCGTCCGTCATCCAAACCATGAAAACCTTCGTCAACCGATTCACCGCACTCTTTACGCCCGCTCTCATCCTGACAGCGCTGGCGGTTAGCGTTTGGCCCGCCACGGCCCAAACGTCCTCTGCGACCGAAAGCGAAATCATCGCGCTGCCGGAGTTTTCCGTGGGCGCGACCACGAACGAAAACTCTTGGGTCGCCGCCAGCTCCATGTCGGGCACCCGCACCAACATCCCCATCCAAAACCTCCCGCGATCCATCCAGGTCCTGACCAGCGAGTTTCTGGCCGACATCGGGGCGGACAATATGGCCGATGCCGCCGCGTTCATGACCGGCGTGACCTCGCAGGGCAAACAGGACGCGGTTTTCGACAACAACACCTTCACCGTGCGCGGCATGAGGCAGAACCGCCATTATCGCGACGGCGTGCGCGAGGGATTTGTCGGCATGATCAACGACAACGCCTCCATCGACCGCATCGAAGTGCTGCGCGGGCCGAGCTCGCTGCTTTCGGGCGTCGTCGAGCCCGGCGGCATGGTCAACCAGATCAGCAAGCGTCCGCGCACGAAAGCGGAGACCAGCTTCAAACTCTCCCTCGGCTCGTGGGAGTATATCCGCGCCGAGGTGGATATGAATCTTCCGGTCACCAAAAAATTTGCCCTGCGCGCGGTCGCCGCCTTCCAAGACGGCAACAGTTGGCGCGACTGGGAGAGCAGCACGCGCCGGGTCGGCTATCTCGCGGGCGTGTATCGTTTCACTCCGGACACCATCGTGAACGCGCGCGCCGAGACGATCAAGTATGAGGCCAACGTCGCGCTCGCCGTCCCCGGCATCCGCATTCCGACCACCGCGAGCGCGACGAGCGCCACCGCCACACCGACGGTGGGGGCCTATGCCTTCGGCTACGTGCCCGAGGAGATCGTGCCGTGGGGATTCAATCCGTTTGGGCCGAACAATCTTCGCACCCAGGAAACCTATCGCGTGAGCAGCGACGTCCAGCATCGCTTTAACGACACCTTTTCCCTGCGCAGCGCCGTCTCCTGGTCGAACAGCGACCGGCGGGACCTGCGGCTCTCGGGGAGCGCGAGCACGATCATCGCCCGTCTCCTCAATCCCGGCCTCGGCAACGTCGCGGGCAATGTTGTCGCCGACGAGATCCGCTGGGCCGCGACCAAGGACGACGAGACTTGGGATATCTGGAGCTACTCCTCCGATCTGCGCGGCAAGTTCTCCTATTGGGGCCTGAAGCACGAGACCATCCTCGGCCTTGAACGCATCGAGTCACGCAACTGGCGCGACCGCTACGATACGCCGAACTCCGCCGGCACCGTGCTCGGGGCCGCACCCTCGACCAACCCGAATGCGCTCACGCGCTACAAGTTTCCCACGTCGCAGACGGGCGCGCTCGCGGCCAACGCCTTCCAGCCCGCCTGGGCCGAGATGACCGACCTCTCCCGCTACACCGTCGCCAACTCCTACGTGGCCCAGAAAATCGTGCGCGGGGCGGTCTCGTTCACCAACGTCGTGAGCACGAACGACGATCGCTGGCACCTGCTCGCCGGCGCGCGCCGCGATCACGGGGCGAACTCGGCGCTCACCGGCCTGAGCAACGCCGTCGCCGCCGCCCAGCAACTGCCTTATGAAAACGCGACCTCCGGCACCCTCGGCCTGCTCTTCCGTCCGTTCAGGCAGGTGTCGGTCTACGGCTCGTCGAGCAATTCCTTTTCGGGCGTGCCGACGGGCATCGACGTCCTCGGCAATCTGCTGACGAAGCCCGAGTCGGGCAAAAGCTTCGAGTTCGGCACCAAGACGTCGTTTCTCGACGGGCGGCTGGGCTTCGAGTCGGCGGTTTTCCAACTCAACCGCAAGAACACGCGCCGCCAGTTGAGCGATGCCGAGGTGATCGCCGCGCTCGGTTTCTTGCCGAGCGGAGCGCGCAGTATTCAAGACAACGGCGAGCGGTC
>JBDNFZ010000170.1:0-5026 GCA_041689555.1 Opitutaceae bacterium
CCACTCCGCAAGCCGCACTCCCCAATCCGCAATCCGCAATCCCCACTCCGCAATCCCCCGCCCGCCAGACCAGTCGCAAGATGTCCCCCTTGCGCCAGAAGATCGCCCAGCGCCTCGTCGCCGCGCAACACGAGGCCGCCATGCTCACGACCTTCAACGAGGTCGACATGTCCGCCGTCATGGCCCTCCGCGCCAAATATCAGGACGACTTCGTCAAAAAGAACGGCCTCAAGCTCGGCTTCATGTCCTTCTTCGCCAAGGCCGTCGTCCACGCCCTCAAGGAAGTCCCCGGCATCAACGCCCAGATCGACGGCACCGAAATTATCCAGAACCACTACTACGACCTCGGCGTCGCCGTCTCCACGGAGAAGGGTCTCATGGTCCCCGTTATCCGCGGCTGCGATACCCTCGGCATGGCCGGCATCGAGCAAGCCATCGGCGACGTCGCCAAACGCGCGCGCGACGGCAAGATCACCCTCGCCGACCTCGAAGGCGGCGTCTTCACCATCACCAACGGCGGCACCTTCGGCTCGATGCTCTCGACCCCGATCATCAACGCCCCGCAGAGCGCCATCCTCGGCCTCCACGCCATCAACGACCGCCCCGTCGCCGTCAACGGCCAGGTCGTCATCCGCCCCATGATGTATCTCGCCCTCAGCTACGACCACCGTCTCGTGGACGGCAAAGAAGCCGTCACCTTCCTCGTCAAGGTGAAGCAAGCCATCGAAGACCCCGCCCGCCTGCTCCTCGCGATCTGATCGGCTCCAAGCTCAAAGCCGAGAGTCCAGAGCTGAGAGCAAAAACTCACTCTGATTCTCGCCTCTTTTCCTTTCTCTCAGCTCTAGACTCTCAGCTCTCAGCCCCTCATGGACTCTTTCGACCTCATCGTAATCGGCGCCGGCCCCGGCGGCTACGTCTGCGCCTTCCGCGCCGCGCAACTCGGCCTCAAGGTCGCGCTCGTCGAGAAACGCCCCACTCTCGGCGGCACCTGTCTCAACGTCGGCTGCATCCCCAGCAAGGCCCTGCTCCACTCCTCCGAGCAGTTCGTCTTCGCCAAGTCCCACGCCGCCGCCCACGGCATCAAGCTCGCCTCCGTCGAACTCGATCTCGCCACCCTCCTCAAAAAGAAAGACGACGTCGTCACCAAGCTCGTCGGCGGCGTCGCCGCCCTCGCCAAGGCCCGCAAGATCACCGTCATCACCGGCGCCGCGAGCTTCGTCTCCGCCTCCGTGATCGAGGTGGCGTCGCAACCTCCGGGCGCGACGTCCGACACGGTCGTAAAACTCACCGCCAAAAATATCGTCATCGCCACCGGCTCCGCCCCCGTCGAGCTCCCGTTCATGAAATTCGACGGCGAGACGATCGTCTCGTCCGACCACGCCATCAATTTCCCCTCCGTCCCGCGCCGCCTCGTCGTCGTCGGCGGCGGCGCCATCGGCCTCGAACTCGGCTCCGTCTGGGCCCGCCTCGGCGCCGAGGTCACCGTCGTCGAGTTCCTCCCCAAAATCATCGCCACCTACGACGACGACATCGTCCGCGCTTTCACCCGCATCCTCCAAAAACAGGGCCTCAAAATCGAGGTCGGCGCCAAGGTCACGGGCTACGTAGGGGCGTCGCTTGACGACGCCCGCGCGGGCGCCGACAAGCAGCGCCCCTACGGGAAACTCACCGCTGAGCGCGACGGCAAAGTTCTTGAATTCGAGGCCGACAAAGTTCTCGTCGCCGTCGGCCGCCGCCCTTTCACCGACGCCCTCAACCTCGCCGCCGCCGGCGTCGAACTCGACGAAAAGAAACGCGTCAAAGTCGACGGCCACCTGAAGACCAACGTCCCCGGCATCTGGGCCTTGGGCGACGTCGTCGCCGGCCCTATGCTCGCGCACAAAGCCGAGGAAGACGGTGTCGCCGTCGCCGAGTGGATCGCGCAAAAAGCCGGCCATGTGAACTGGGACCTCATCCCCGCCGTCGTTTACACCGATCCCGAGGTCGCATCCGTCGGCCTCGGCGAAGACGCCGCCAAAGCCACCGGTATCGCCGTCACCATCGGCAAGTTCAACTTCGCCGCCAACGGCCGCGCCCTCGCCAACGACGCCGCGGACGGCTTCGTGAAGATCATCGCCGACGCCAAGACCGACAAAATCCTCGGGGCGCAGATCGTGGGCAGGGGTGCCGGCGATCTCATCAGCGAGATCGTCACGCACATGGAATACGGCGGCAGCGCCGAGGACCTCGCGCGCACCGTCCACGCCCATCCCACGATGAGCGAAGCCGTGAAGGAAGCCGCCCTCGCCGTCGGGAAACGC
Organism: Opitutaceae bacterium; assembly: GCA_041689555.1. Lineage (GTDB taxonomy): Bacteria > Verrucomicrobiota > Verrucomicrobiia > Opitutales > Opitutaceae > Tous-C4FEB. Next base: position 2,301 of record JBDNFZ010000170.1, read on the forward strand.
GCCCTTCACGCGCTCTGAGCGAGGTTCGCGCCCCTGAAGGAGCGGCGGTTTTTCAAACGCCGTCTGCGTCCCTTGGAGCGCGGGCGTCACGGCCGCCCTATCGTTTGCTTCGGCGCGGCGCAGCGGGCGCTTTCGCCTTCTTTTTCATCACCGTCTGCTTTTTTGCCTTCGCCTTGGCCTTGACCGAAGCCTTTTTCGGCACCACCGGCACGGCCTTCACCTTGGCCGCCTTCGTGCTCTCCGCCACCGGACTCGCCGGCCCCGCGTCGATCTCGATCCCAAACACGTCGGCCATCTGCGCCGCATCCATCGCGCCCGCTCCCCCGCCCGCCAGCGCCGGCGCATCCGCCGCCGCGCCGATCAACTCCAGATGATCCACACCGCGCAGCACAAACAACAGCTCGGGCTGCGCATCGAGCCGCGCCCCCACTCCGTAGAGCACAGCCGCGAGGTGCTTGCACAGGCTCGCCGAGTCCGGGCAACTGCACTCCATCGCGATCTCAGCCGGCGCGGGGAAAAGTCCCCGTTCCCGATCCGTGATCACCCGCATCACCGCGTCCGACAGCCGCCCTTGCAGCAGCCCCACCAGTGAATCGATTTTCCCCGCACACTCCGCCTTGATCGCCGCCCACCGCTGCGGCGCGAGCGGATTGATCACAATGGCTTCCCTGTAAAGCCGCGACCCCATCACCTGCGCGGTGATTTTCCCCGGCGTTATCTGCAGGTCGACCACCGAGCCGTTGCGCACATAGGTCCGTCCGCGCGGCAGCCGGTTTGCATAGTCGCTGAACGCCTCCAGATGCGCGCACCACGCCTTGCCCCAAAACGTGGTCGCGATCGCCCGCCCCGCGATCGTCACCGGCGAGAGCGCGCCCCCGTTCTTCTCCAATTTCTGCCCGTGCTTCGCGGCTTTGGCGCGCCGCTGCGCGACGGGCACATAGGGGGCAAATCGGGAGTGAGAGGACCAAGACATCGAGCCACCGAGTTGCCGCTCCGCTCGTCGCTTGTCGAGCAAACTGCCGGACCTCCCCCCGCCACGCGTCACCGCACGCGCGCTACCATCGTTCGGTGCCGTATTGCTGCGGAGCCTTCCCGACCGCGGCCAACACCTTGACCGGCGTGCGCGGCCCGCCCGGCGCATCGATGCGTTCCAACTTCAGCTCAAACCGCCACGACGCCCCGTAATCGAAGCGAAACTTGATCACGCCTTTATCCGGCAGACCCAGCTCCCCCACCGCGATGTCGCCTGCGGACTCCGCCGCCTCCTCGTCGTAGGGGTGGGCATACTCCCGGCCCCGTCCGGTCTCGTCGCGATACGTGAAACCGTAGAGATGCTCCCGGTCGGAAAATCCGAACGCGTCCAGCACCGCGTCCGCCAGCGAATCCAACGAAAAATCGTGCGGCACCGCCAGCCGCCGCCACACGCCACCGTCCGCCCGCCGGTCGGACATCGTCACCTTGAAAAGATGGATACCCGTTCGTGCCTCCGTCGTCGCCGCGGCAAAACACATGCGCCATTCCGCAAAAAACCCTTCGAACGCCCGGTGCAACGTCCCGAATCCCGCCTGCTCGTCCTCGGGCAGTTCCACCAACCGAAATCCTTCCTTCACCCCCAGGCTCTCGATGATCGCCCACGCCACCGCCCGGCCCCACGGAGTCACCCGGGCTTTGCCCAGCAGCCACCCCCGCCCCACCCTGTTCCGGTCCCCCGCCGACAGCGCTCCGATCTCGATCAACCCGAATCGCGCGTGCAACTGCGTGTTCCATGTGCACGGCGCGCTCCAAAGCGAAAATGCCCGCGACGCAAAGTGAAACTCCTTCCACTTGCTCGACGGGAGCCCGGTGAGGAAGGAGACGTTGTCCTCGAATTGCCGCGCCTCGCGCCATTCCGCACCGCCCAGCACCTTCTCGTCCGCCAAGAGCAGCCAGGCCTCCAGCAACGCGAAATATTGCTCGGTCAGATTCAGCACCCGCCATCGTCCCAGTGCCGCCAGATTGATCCGCCCCCGCCCGTCTTTCACCTCCGCCAGCCCCATCACCCGCAGCAGCACGAACACCCCGGCGATGTTGGGATAGTCCCGCAGCAACGCCCGCTTGAGCGCGACCTCCAACGGCGCCGCGAGCCGTCCGTTGATCTCGGGCAACACGTCCGCCGGGAGATTCCCGTGCTCGCTGCCGGTGACGATGCCGGTCTCGCCGATGAACGTCATCAATGTCTCCACGTCCGTGCGGATCGTGCCGGGACCGTCCGGGCCGATCGTCGTCGTCTCCAACACGGCCCGACACTGCGTCTCGTATTTTTTCAGGGGATTGTCCATCCGCCGCAAAGAGGGACGGAAATTTCGCCGGACCTCCAGTCTTCAATCGCCGGCCGCCGCCTCGCCGAATATCTCCTCCGCGCGCCGTAGTCCGTCGAAAAAATCACCTGCCATGCCGACGCCAGCAGTGTCCTTTACCGTTCCGAACGACACGGGCGCACCAAACGCAGTTTCGAGGTGTTTTCCGCGAGCGCGCTCATCACCGCGCTCGTGGCCCAGATTCCGCCCAAAGGCACACCGCAAGTGCGCTACTACGGGTGGTATAGCAACAAGTCCCGCGGCCTGCGCCAACGGCAAGGCGGCACGACCTCGGGTGAAGTGCTCGGCCCACCCGCCCGCCCCAAACGCCCCCGCCGCGCCTGGCGCGACTTGATCCAGCAGGTCTGGGGCGCCGACCCCTTGCGCTGC
>JBDNFZ010000171.1:0-1007 GCA_041689555.1 Opitutaceae bacterium
AATGAGCATCGGAAAGTTAAAGAAATCCTGGTGGAAATGCGCCGACTCTCCCGCCAAATAATGCGTCATCGTTTCCCCGATACGGAACGCCGTAGACCGCTGAACAAGAAAGTTTTGCGCCTTATCTAAGTGCCATTCGGGTCTGCCGTTGGCGCTGACCAAGCCCTTCGAGACCAAGCGGCAAAACGTCGCGCCGCCGGAAAAGGTCGGCGGCAACATCATCGGCGGCTTCATTCCCTATCTGATCGTCATCCTTTGTTTCACCGGCGCGATGTATCCGGCGATCGACCTCACGGCCGGCGAAAAAGAGCGCGGCACGATGGAGACCCTGCTGTGCAGCCCGGTGCACCGGCTCAATATCGTGCTCGGGAAGTTCTTCATGGTGATGACGGCGTCGCTGGCGACGGTCATGCTCTCGCTGCTCTCGATGGGACTGACGGTCATGGTGGGAGGCAGCCTGTTGGGCGCGGGCCAAGGCATGGCCGCGGCGACCGCCGTCGGAGCGAAGGCGGCGGAACCCGCCTTTATACCCCTGATCGATCCGCTCGGCATTTTCGGGGTTTTCGCGATGATCGCGCCGGTGGCGGTGCTGTTTGCCGCTGTGCTGTTGGCGATCTCGCTTTTTGCCAAGAGCTATAAGGAGGCCCAGAGCTACGTTTCGCCGCTGGTCATCGTGATCATCATGCCGGCGGCGATCGGGATGTTGCCGGGGATCGAGTTGAACGCGAAGACGGCGCTCGTGCCGATCCTCAACCTTTCGCTGGTTTGCAAGGAGATGCTTTCCGGGGTGTGGAGCTGGTCCTACATCGCGATCATCTTCGGCTCGACCTGCGTCTACGCGGCGGCGGCTTTGGCGGTGACGGTGCGGATGTTCAACCGCGAAGACGTGATTTTCCGTGCGTAAGTCCCGGCGGTTCCGACGGCAGCCGAAGGGAACTGCGTAGTCGGTTTTGCCGGGTTGCTTCGCAGCAGGCGCGGGCATCCACTCCGGCCATGGGTAACACGAC
>JBDNFZ010000172.1:0-3348 GCA_041689555.1 Opitutaceae bacterium
ACCTACATCGGCGAAAACGGCGCCGGCCACTACGTGAAGATGGTCCACAACGGCATCGAGTATGGCGACATGCAGATGATCTGTGAGGCCTACGCCCTCATGCAGGGTCTTCTGAAGATGAAAGCTCCCGAGATGGGCGCGGTCTTCTCCGAGTGGAATCGGGGTATGCTCGGCTCCTTCCTCATCGAAATCACCGCCGACATTCTGAAACAAAAAGACCCCGTCACGAAGAAGCCCTTCGTCGATATCGTCCTCGATACCGCCGGGCAGAAAGGCACCGGCAAATGGACCTCCGTCAACGCGCTCGATATGGGCGTCCCCGCACCGACGATCGCCGAGTCCGTCTTCGCCCGCTGCATCAGCGCCGTAAAGGAAGAGCGCGTCGCCGCCTCGAAGATCCTCAAAGGTCCCACGAAGAAATACAAAGGCTCCAAGAAGGCGCTCATCGCCGCCATCCACGACGCTCTCTACTGCTCGAAAATTTGCTCCTACGCCCAAGGCTTCCAGCTCATGCGCGAGGCGCAGAAGGAATACAAGTGGACCCTCAACTTCGCCGAGATCGCGCAGATCTGGCGCGGCGGCTGTATCATCCGCGCGGTCTTCCTCCAGAAGATCACCGAGGCCTACGCCCGCGACCCGAAGCTTGCGAATCTCCTCCTCGACGCCTACTTCACCAAGACCGTGAAGAAGGCGCAGGAAAACTGGCGCAAAGTCGTGGCCCTCGCCGCCGAGTGCGGCGTGCCGACCCCGACGTTCAGCTCCGCGCTCTCCTACTACGACAGTTACCGCAGCGCCCGCCTCCCGGCCAACCTGCTCCAGGGCCAACGCGACTTCTTCGGCGCGCACACCTACGAGCGCACCGACAAACCCCGCGGGAAATTCTTCCACATCGACTGGCCCGAGAAGGGTCGTCCGCAACTGGAGATGTAAAACCGGCCGGAAAAAAGAGAGAAGTGATGCCGGCCTTGGCATCACCCCAAATACGCCCGCAGGCTGGCGTCGAGTGACGCCAGACGCGCGGCGGAGAGGTGACCCAGCGTGCCGCGCAGGCGGCGTTTGCTGAGTTGGCGCAGGCCCGGCACCACCGCGAAACTTTCCTTGCCTGAAAACACCCCGACGCTCACTCGCAGCGGGAGAATCTCCGGCGCCAGACTCGATGTCGGCACCACCACGATGGTATCGAGCAGCCCATTATGAACGTCGCCCGACACGATCACCGCCGGGCGCATTTTGCCCATCTCAGGCGGGTTCGCATCGCTCAAATCTACCCAAACGACCGTGCCGCGTTTCATGAGGTCGCGAAGCGGGTTCGTGATGCTTCCCTCAGAGGAGCCTCTTCCCAAGTTTCCAATTCGGTGCGTTCTTCGGGATGGTCCTGTAAAAACAACTGGTAGGCTTCGGCCGCAGCCTGTTGCTGACGCTGACTGTATTCGCGTTCGATGAGCGCCCGCACATATGCGGTGGCGCTCTGTTCGGCCCCTTTCAGGTTGCCAACTTTTTCGTAAACATCCCCTTCTAGCTTAATAGTAGTAGCGGCCATACCAAGAAAGTAGTTTTCGAGTATCTTAAGTCAAGGAGCCGAAAACACACACGCTTGGTTGCTCGCCGCCCATGCACTGCCCTGGCGAATACCCTGTGACTGTTCGGCGAGTGGCTTGGCGGATCGCAACGCGGGTTGAATTTTCCCAACCGCGACGTTTCGATTGCCCGACGATCATCACCCCAGCCCCCGCCCGCCCATGAACCCCGCCGACTACCGCTCCCACCGCGATCTGCCCCCGCTCGCCGGCATCGGCTCGTTTGCCGACGCCATGCAACCCGGCCTCGCCATCGACGAATGCGTCGCCCGCCTGAAGCGCCACCATTGGACGCTCCGCCGCCTCCACGAGATTTTCATCAAGCGCCTCACGGCCGAGCCCGTCTACGAACTGAAAATGGCCTTCAGCCTCCACGCCCACTACTGCGCCGAACACGCCGCCGCTTGGCGCACGCGCGTGGGCGAGATGCGCGAGCCGCCCCTCGGGCTCGACGCCGTGCCGGACGCCGCGCTCGACGTTTTCTTCGACGAGATCCTCGCCGCGCCCGCGACCGACGCCCTCCTACTCGGCATCTACGGCCACGCGCTACCGACGTTGCGCGACGCCTTGGCGCGCCACCAACGCGACACCAACCGCCTCGTCGACCACCCCTCCTTCCGGCTCTGCCGCTTCGCGCTGGTCGAGGTCGATGAAATGCTCGGCTACGGCGAGGCCGCCCTCGCCTCCCTGCTCACCGCCGAACGCCGCACCGCCCTCGCGCCGTGGACCGCGCTGCTCGACCGACTCCTCGTGCAAGCCGGCGCGCTCGACGGCCACACGCCTCCGTCTGAAGCCGCCCGCGCTGCCGCGCCGGAGCGGCAATTTTCCGCCGCTCCGCACGTCTACGACGGCACGCCGCGCCGCGACGAACGCTTCCCCGATCCCTATAACATGGGCGTCCACGCCGAGGCCTTCCTCTACGACGAATCGTTTCCGCCCGCACCGAAGACGCTCATGATGTATTACAAGCGCCTCCGCGAAATCGACGTGCCCGAGATGATGGCCAGCATCATCGCCGAGACGCCCGGCAAGCCTTGGGGCTACACCGTCGACATGACCCGCCAGCTCTGGGACGAGGCCCGGCACGCGATGATGGGCGAGGTCGGCTTCGTGCGCGCCGGCCTCGACTGGCGCGAACTCGTCCGCGTGAACTTCACTTGGTCGCTCGCGCTCAACACCCAGCTCACGCCCATCGAGCGCCACGCCGTGCTCTACTTCATCGAACAGGGCCTCATGCCCAAGACCGGCAAACGCTTCGAATGGGAAGTCGGCCTCGCCTCGGGCGACGCGTTCTCCGCGCTTATCCAGGACTACGACTGGGCCGACGAGGTCCTCCACGCGCGCATCGGCCGCGACTGGTATGTGAAGGCGATGGGCGACCCGCGCCAAGCCACCGCCTACGGCGACGCCTGCTGGTCCAAGGTCCTCATCGACTGGCAGAGCTACCGCGCGCAGGGCCTCACGCGCCACGAGAACTGGTGGCCCGCGCTCTACCGCCAGTGGTGCCGCCGCCTTGGCCACGAACCCGATCCGCGCATCGCCGCCTATGCGACGAGCTACGAAACCGCCCGCGCCGACCTGCGCGAGTTGAGCGCCTCGGGTTAGCGTGCGGTTTTTCTTCACGACGAAGACCCGTGCCGTCCGTCATCTTTCTGTTCGGTCTCCTCCTCTACCCGCCCCTCCCCTCGACCGCTTTCCACCCCATGAAAAAAATCCGCCTCGTTCTCCTCCTCGCCTTCGCGTTTGTCGCCGCCCTCCGCGCCGAACTCCG
>JBDNFZ010000173.1:0-4527 GCA_041689555.1 Opitutaceae bacterium
GCCAACGGCCGGTCCCGCCGCGAGTCCCCTTGGCTCGGCCTGAAGCTCCACGTCCACGGCCTCGACCTGACCCGCGACCTCGAGCTCCACCTCGGAGAACAAGCCTACGTCGGTCTCGCGCGGACCGAGTCCGGCGCCGTCAACGTCTGCGGCCTGTTCCACCGCCGCCCGATTTCCGCCCCGGGGCCCGCGCTCCTCTCCGCCTACCTCGTCGCCGCCGGTATGCCCGCCCTCGCCTCTCGCATCGCCCATGCCGAGCCCGATCCCGCTTCGTGTTCCGCCGTCGCCGCCCTCGACTACGCCGCCGCTCCGTCCGTGCCCGATACGCTCCGGCTCGGCGACGCTTACGGCCTGATCCCGCCTTTCACCGGCAACGGCATGGCCGTCGCCTTGCAAAGCGCCGAGTCGTCCCTGAGTCCGTTGCTCGCCTACGCCCGGCACGAAACCGATTGGACCACCGCGTGTCGGATAGGCACCGAAGCGATGCAGCGTCGTTTCCATATCCGCCTTTTCACCGCCCGCATGCTCCATCCCTTTCTCCTCCGCCCCCGCCGCCAACGCTGGCTCGTCGCCCTCACCCGCGCCCGCCTCCTCCCCCTCCGCCCCCTTTACACCCTGCTCCACTAAACTGCCGCCCCACGCCCCTCGCCCCTCGCCTCCCGCCTCCCTTTTATGTTTCTCCACGCCCTCGCCACCGCCGTCCCGCCCACCGCCTTCACCCAAACCCAATGCTGGGACATCGTGGAAAAATCCACCGTGCGCACTCGCCTCCACAAACGCTCCCGCCTGATTCTCCATAGTATTCTCCGCGGCGATCACGGCATCACGACCCGCCACTTTGCCGCGCCGGAGATCGAGCGGATCTTCGACCGCTCTTCCGACGAACTGAACGCCATCTTCCGCACCGAGGCGCCCGCCCTCGCCGGCCGCGCCCTCACTACCGCCCTCCCGCAAGCCGGCCTCCGCGCCGAACAACTCGACGCCCTGCTCATCTGCACCTGCACCGGCTACCTTTGCCCCGGCCTCACCAGCTACGTGTCGGAAAAACTCGGCCTGCGCACCGATGCGTTCCTCCAAGACCTCGTCGGCCTCGGCTGCGGTGCCGCCATCCCCACCCTCCGCGCCGCCAGCCACGTCCTCGCCGCCCATCCCCAAGCCACCGTCGCCGTCGTCGCCGTGGAAATCTGCTCGGCCGTGTTCTACCTCGACGACGATCCCGGCGTCATCATCAGCGCCTGCCTCTTCAGCGACGGCGCCGCCGCCTCGATCTGGCGCGCCACCCCCGGACCGAACGCGCTCCGGGCGTTCGACTTTCAGACGCTCCACGTCCCCGCCGACCGCGACAAACTCCGCTTCGAACACCGTGACGGCAAACTTCGCAACCTCCTCGACCGCTCCGTCCCCGAACTCGCCGCCGGGGCCGTCGCCAAGCTCTGGTCTGCGCGCGGTTCTCGCCCCGTCGCCCGCGTCGTCGCCCACCCCGGCGGCCGCGATGTTCTCGACGCCCTCGCCCCCGTCGTCGCCCCGCACTCGCTCGCCGTCAGCGCCCGCGTCCTCCGCGACTACGGCAACATGAGCAGTCCTTCCGTGCTTTTTGCCCTTGAAGAAACCCTCCGCGAGGAAACCCCCGCCGCCGCCACCGGCGATTTCTGGCTCGTGAGTTTCGGTGCGGGCTTTAGCGCCCACAGTTGCCGCCTCGGCATCTGAATCCCATGTCCACTCTGAACGATCTCGTTTCCTACTGCGACCAACGCACCCGCCGCAGCGACTTCAAAGACGCCCCCGCCGCCTTCAACGGCCTCCAGGTCGCCAACTCCGGCCGCGCCACCAAAATCGGCGCCGCCGTCGATGCCGGCGTCGTCCCGTTTCAGAAAGCCGCCGCCGCCGGCGTCGATTTTCTCATCGTTCACCACGGCATGTATTGGGACATGCCGCGCCCCCTCACCGGCCCTGTCTATGACCGGGTCGCGATCCTCATCCGCGCCGATTGCGCGCTCTACTCGAGCCACCTCCCTCTCGACGCCCACCCCGAGCTCGGCAACAACACCCTCCTCGCCCGCCAACTCGGTCTCACCCCCGCGCGCGGCTGGCTGCCCAACGACGGCGGCCCCGTCGGCGCGATCGCCCCCTACGCCGCGCCCCGCGCCGCGCTCCGCACCCGCCTCGAATCGCTTTACCCCCGCGTCATCGCCATCGAATACGGTTCCTCCGCGCCCGCCGAGGTCGCCTTCTGCAGCGGCAGCGGCAACAGCGCCCTCGCTTCCCTCGGCGACACCGGCTGCGACACCCTCGTCACCGGCGAACTCCGCGAAGAACACTTTAATTTCGCCCAAGAACAAAAGCTCAACCTCTACCTCTGCGGCCACTACGCCACCGAGGTCCACGCCGTCCGCGCCCTCGCCGCCGAGCTCTCCGCCAAGTTCAATCTCCCATGGGAGTTCATCGCCACGGAAAATCCCCTTTAATCCCCGGCCCAAACTTGGTCTTCCCCCTTTCGTGTATTTCGTGTGTTTCGTGGTGACCATCCCGCATCACCGATGAAACGCATCGCCATCCTCCACGGCCCCAACCTCGACCGCCTCGGTAAACGCCAGCCCGAGATCTACGGCCACGCCACGCTCGCCGATCTCGAACGCCAGATCCGCGCCGAAGCAAAAAAACTGGGGTTCACCACCACGTTTTTCCAGTCCGCCCACGAGGGCGCCCTCGTCGATAAGATCCACGCCCTCACCGATCGCGGCATCGAGGCGTTCATCGTTAACTTCGGCGCCTATTCCCATACCAGCATCGCCCTCCGCGACGCCCTCGCCGCCTCCGACCGACCGGCCGTCGAGGTCCACATCTCCGACATCAAAAAGCGCGAAAAATTCCGCCACACCTCGATGACCGCCGGCGCCTGCCGCGCTCTGATCTGCGGCAAGGGCTTTCCCGGCTACATTGAGGCGCTGCATCTGCTCAAAACCCTCTGATTTTTTTTGCATCACCCGTGATCGCCGCCCCGCCCGCTCAAGCCCCGACTTGGTTCGTCTGCCACGCCAAACCTCGCTGCGAAAAAAAGTTCGCCGCGCTCATGGCCGCCGAGCAATTCGAGCACTACCTGCCGCTCATCACCAGCGTCCGGCACTACGCGAAGCAGACCAAAAAATTCACCAAGCCGCTTTTCCCCGGCTACGTCTTCGCCTGCCTGCCCCTGGAGCTAAAGTCCCGCATCTACCAACAAGAACTTCTCGCCCGCGCCATCCCCGTCCTCGACGAGGCGACCTTCCTCCGCCAACTCGCCGACGTGAAGGCGATCGTCGCCTCCGGCTACGAAGTTAGCGTGATGCCGCTCTTCACCAAGGGTCGTCGCGTAAAGATTGTCAGCGGCCCCCTGCACGGGCTCGAGGGTTTCATCGACGACCCGACGAACCCCCACGGCATCGTCCTCTCCGTCGACGTCCTCCGGCAGGGCCTCCTCGTCAAGGTCGCGGTCGAGCACCTCCTCGCCCTCCCCTGACCGCGCCCCCGCGGTCGGTTTTTCCTACCCCCGCAGACCCCACGCCCACACCGCCGCGTGCAGCACCACGCACGTCGCCAACGCCGCCGCCGCGTCGTCCACCACCACGCCCCAACCGCCCGGCAGCCGTTGCAGCCGCGAAATCCCCAGCGGTTTCAAGATATCGAAAAACCTGAAAACTCCGAACCCCGCCGCCAGCACCGCCCACGCCGGCCAGCCGCCCGCCAGTAACCCCGCCCACCCGAGAAAACACAGCGGCATCACCACAAACTCATCCAAGACCACCTCGCCCGGATCGCGCTTTCCGAGCCGCACCTCCGCCTCGCCGCACACCGCCACAGCCAGACCGCCCGCCACCGCGCTGATCGCCAACACGCCCCACGTCCCCATCCCGGCCAACACCGCCGCCGCATAGCCGACTCCAGCCAGCGAACCCCACGTCCCCGGGGCCGGCAGTTTCCGCCCAAGCGGCCCGAGCGTCGCCAGATTCACCACGAGCGCCGTCGGCCAGCTCCGCAGCCAACCGGGTCGGGCGAAACTCATCGTGCCGTCCGGTCCAGCACGAGATGACCGTGCCGCCGGAAATACGTCACCCCCGAGGTCACTGTCAGCACTGCCGACAGCACGAACAGGCCCAAGCCCACCAGATGCACGCCCGTCACCTGCCAGCGCGCGTCTCCCGCGAAAAGATCGCCGAAATCCTGCTCCAACATCCGCGCGCCGAGCAACCAGCCGATGGCGTTCAGTTGGATGAAAGTTTTCACCTTCCCCCCCGCGTCCGCCTCTATCACCGTGCCCTTCGTCGCCGCCACCATCCGCAGTCCCGAGACCATAAACTCCCGCCCGAGGATGCACAGCAGCAGCCGCATTCCCGTGATCTTGTAGCCCATGAAATATCCCTGGCCCGCCACGAAGGCCACCATGATCCCGAGCACCATCACCTTGTCGATCACCGCGTCCATGAAACGCCCGAACGTCGAAACCTGATTGCTCTCCCGCGCGAGTTTTCCGTCGAGCCAGTCGGTGAGCGC
>JBDNFZ010000174.1:0-13138 GCA_041689555.1 Opitutaceae bacterium
GTCGGCGATCTCCTCGAAGAAACCACCCGCCCCAACGGTCTCCGTATCCGCAAGGTCCGCGTCCCCATCGGCGTCATCGGCATCATCTACGAAGCCCGCCCCAACGTCACCGTCGACTGCGCCATCCTCTGCTTGAAAAGCGGCAACGCCTGCATCCTCCGCGGCGGCAAAGAGTGCTTCCACACCAACACCGCCCTCGCCGCCCTCATCACCGCCGCGCTCACCGCCGCCGGCCTCCCCGCCGACGCCGTGCTACTCATCCCCACCACCGACCGCGCCGCCCTCACCACGCTCCTCAAGCTCGACACGCTCATCCACTGCATCATCCCGCGCGGCGGCGAGAGCCTCATCCGCTTCGTCGCGGAGAACTCCACGATTCCCGTCATCAAGCATTTCACCGGCGTCTGCTTCGTCTACGTGGACGCCGCCGCCGACCTCGCGATGGCCGAAGCCATCACCGTCAACGCCAAGGCCTCGCGCCCCAGCGCCTGCAACGCCGCCGAGCAACTCCTCGTCCATCGCGCCGTCGACGAGAAATTCCTCCCGTCCGTCGCCCGCGCCCTCCTCGCCAAAAACGTCCGACTCCGCTGCGACCCCGCCGCCCTTGCCATCTTCCGCGCCTCCGAACTCTCAACTCTCAACTCTCAGCTCTCAGCTCTGATCACCCCCGCATCGGCCTCCGATTACACCACCGAGTTCCTCGACACCATCCTCGCCGTCCGCGTCGTCGATTCCCTCGACGCCGCCATCACCACCATCAACCGCGACAGCTCCAATCACAGCGATGCCATTGTCACCGCCGACGAACCCGCTGCGCGCCGCTTCCTCGCGGAAATCGACAGTGCGACGGTTTATTGGAACGCGAGCACGCGCTTCACCGACGGCTTCGAATTCGGCTACGGCGCCGAGATCGGCATCAGCACCGACCGCCTCCACGCCCGCGGCCCCATGGGCCTCCGCGAACTCTGCAGCTACAAATTCCTGATCGAAGGCGCCGGCCAGACCAGAAACTAGAAGGACAAAGCCCGCCCGCTATGCGCAGTTTTCCTTGGCCGGCCGATTTCCCTGAAATCACCTGGCACACGCCGGTGGCTGCGATGAATTCTCATGCGGACTACCGGGCGGCCAAGTCGGGCGATAACCTCGCCGCCGCACGGTTGGTCCGCGACTTGGTCGACCCGCATAAGACCGCCGAGTTGGCCCGTCGGCATCCCCAATGCGTGCTGGTGCCAGTTCACGCCGAGGAGGCCTCAGGTCGAAATGCCATTCCCGCGGCGTTCGCTGCTCTGCTCGATAAATTGACGGGGCTCCCGGTTCATCCGGATATCGTCCAGTCGAACACCCGCGGCGCGACCGGCCAGGATGCGCTTTACCGTTTTGCTTTCCGAGCCCGCTTCGACGGTCACATTCCGCCGAAGACACGCTGCATTCTGATCGACGATCTTCGCTCAATGGGCGGCACCCTTTCCGATCTGCGCAACCATGTCGAAGCGCAAGGCGCTTCCGTCGAAGCCATGATGACGCTCGCTTACGAACCCCGCCGGGCCGCTGGGGGCGGGCGCGTGCTCATCGCCTGTGCACCTGAACGCTTGGCCGCTCTTGACCAAAAATTCGGCCTCACCAACCTGTCCCAAGCCCTGCATGAACTCGCCATCTACGACGACGCCCGCTCGCTCACCTCAGGTGAAGCCCGCTACCTCTTGGACGTCTGGCAGACCGTTGACGCCTTCAGAGCTGCGGTCCTTGCACGAAGACATGAAGGATAACATTGCCACCAGCGGAGTGTTTTTTTCCCAGGACCCCAAGAGCCGGGAACTTTTCATTATCGTTAAAGGGGCCATGGATCGGCTTAATCCTCAACCGACGCGTTCGTAGCGCGTGGTGCATTCGAAACGCATTTCGAGCCGGCCGGATTTCCTCCATCAAACTCCAACATGCTCGCAGCCGGCCGAATCGACGTCGATTTTCCGGGATCCGCGCTTCCGCAATCTCCGCGACCGTCGTCCGGCGCCAGTTCGAAGTTTTTAACGCCCGCGTCTTCGACGCGTTTCTCGCCACCTGCTCCGCCGCCGGTTTCGAATTCGGCTACGGCGCCGAGATCGGCATCAGCACCGACCGCCTCCACGCCCGCGGCCCCATGGGCCTCCGCGAACTCTACTCCTACAAGTTCCCCATCGAGGGCACCGGCCAAGTGCGCGGTAGAGGCGCCGATTTGCCACGCACCGTCGTCTTACTTGGATTTCTCCCACGGCGGCGCCCACCTGTCTTGGCACCGAACCTTAGCGACTGCGCGCTTCTGCTCCCGACGAAAATCTTCCGCCCCGCACCGTGTTTCCGCGATTGCGCGGAACCACGCCCTATCCTACGGTTCCATCATGCGCATGGCCCCATTTGTCCGCATTCCGCTCCTCGTCGCCGTCCTCGGTTTGCCCGGCTTCGCTCAAGATCCTACGCCCCCGGCCAACCCGCCCGCGCCCTCCACCCCGAAACGCGAGCGCGCCATCTCCGGCGACGTCGCCGCGTCCCTCGCCGCCGCGATGCCGAAATATAATCCGCCCAAGCCCACCCCGCCGCCTACTCCCATCGAGCAACAACCCGACCTCCGCGACATCGACAAACCCAAGAACACCATCATCCGCCTCCCCGATTACATCGTCCGCGAGGCCAGGCCCCCGGTCTTCCGCGAGCGCGACATCAACACCCGGCAGGGGCTCAAGAACATCGCCATGCGCCGCTATATTTCCGATTTTGACCGCGCGCTGAACCTAGCGTCCGTTCCCTTCTTCAAAGGCCAAGCCGAAGACCGCGCTATGGCCATGTATGCCGAGGACGAACGCCTCAAGACCATCACCGAACTCAACGACGCCGCCGACATGGTTAGCGCCCGCGACAAGGCCCAAGGCGTCTACATCAAACGCGACATCCAGAACACGACGATGCGCGCCTCCGACTACGGCTGGCAGAAGAAGCAATAACTTCGCCTTCAATCTCGGTCTCTGGCACTTTGAGCCCCGACGTCCCCGTCGGGGCTTTTCGTTTTCGCCCGCCCGTCCCCTACCCCGCGGGATCATGCGCGCACAACGCCCGCGCGATCTGCTCCCACTCCGCCGCCAGCGTGATCCCCTCCGCCGGCGCCCGCCGCCCCGCCCGCGCATACCAGTAGCCGGCGTTCCCTTCGTCGCCTTCCTTGCGATGCAGATATGCATGGACCCACGCGCCTGCCTTGCCCTTGTCCGCCTGCGCCGCGTCATGCGCCGCCGTCCAGTCGCCCCGTGCGTCGTGCCACAGCGCCTTGAGCGCCCCTCTTAACCCCGCCGGCTGCGCCGCCTCACCTCCCGATACCGCCCGATTAAATTCCTCAAATGTCATGGGACCCACCTTGCGCCCTGCCCGCTCCCTTTTCAATCTTCTCCCCGACATCTTCCGCCAAACTTTTCGTCCGCTCTCTTTCTCTTTCTTCTTTCTCTTAATCTTTCTCCCCGCCCTCTCACACCCGACCTCGCGCCTCCCGCCCCCCCCCGATCTCCCATCTCCCATCTCCCATCTCCGATCCCCCGATCTCCGATCCCCGATCCCTCCATGCCGTCCCCCGAATCCACCGTCATCCGCGCCCTCCTCGCCCGCGGGACGACCGGGTGGGTTTCGGGCGCCGATCTCGCGAAAAAACTCGGCGTCAGCCGTGTCGCGGTCTGGCAATATTTCGAAAAACTCCGCGCCGCCGGCTTCACCCTCGAAACCCGTCGCGCCCGCGGCTACCGGCTCCTCACCCCGCCCCCGCACGCTCACGCCGGGCTCATCGAGGCGCACTTAAAAATCCGCCCGCGCGATCTCACCCTCACCGTCCTCGAAGAGACCGACAGCACCAACGACGAAGCCGCGCGTCAGCTCGCCGCCGGCCGGCCCGCCCCCTTTGCCATCGTCGCCCGCCGCCAGACGAAAGCCCGCGGTCGCCTCGGCCGCCCTTGGCACGCCCCGCAAAACGGCAACCTCTACGTTTCCTTCGCCTTCCGCCCCCACCTCGAGCCCGCCCGCATGAATCCCTTCACGCTCTGGATGGGACTCAATCTCTGCGAGCTCATCGCCAACGCCACCCCGCTCCAGCCCGGTCTCAAGTGGCCCAACGACCTCCTCCTCGACGGTCGCAAGGTCGGCGGTCTCCTCACCGAAGCCCGCGTCGACGCCGACCAGATCCGCGACCTCGTTTTCGGTCTCGGCCTCAACCTCAACAGCCCCGCCTCCGCGTGGCCCGCCGAGCTCGCCCCCCGCGCTGTTTCTCTGGCCGAGCTCACCGGCGCGCCGCTCGACTTTAACCGGCTCACCGCCGCCGTCATCGGCCGCGTCCTCCTCGCCTACCAACGCTTCCTCGACGGCGATCACGTGAAAACCTTCGCCGATCTCTGGCACCGTTTCGATGTCCTGCGCGGACGCGACGTCGCCGTCATCGAGGGGAGCCGGCGCCATCCCGGCACCGTCCTCGGCGTCGACGACGACGGCGCGCTCCTGCTCAAGGATTCCGCCGGCCGCACGCAACGCTTCCGCGCCGGCGAGGTCACACTTGAAAAACCCGCCGCCTAACCGCTCGCCCTCTCCTGCTCTTTCCTCTTTCTCTTAATCCTTCTCCTAATCTTTCTCCTCCGGATTTCCTCCTCCCATCTCCGATCCCCGATCTCCCATCTCCGATCTTCCGTCTCCGATCTCCCCCCGCCCCCCCCTTTCCCGCGCGCATGCCCGATCAGTCTCCCGCCATCGAAGTCTCCCACCTCGTAACAACTTACGCCGGTATGACTGCCGTCGCCGACCTCAGCTTCACCGTCGCCCGGGGCGAGATCATCGGCCTGCTCGGCCCCAACGGCGCCGGCAAGTCCACCACCATGCGGATTCTCACCGGCTACCTGCCGGCCAACTCCGGCACCGTGCGCGTCTGCGGCCACTCCGTCGCTTCCGAGCCCGACGCCGTCAAACGTCTCATCGGCTATATGCCGGAGAACAATCCGCTTCCCGAGGACATGCGCGTCAGCGAATACCTCTACTTCCGCGGTCGCCTCAAAGAAATCCCCCGCCGCAAGCTCGGCCCGCGCATCGACGAGGTGCTCGAACTCTGCGACCTGAAGCGCAACCGCCACAAGATCATCGGCCAGCTTTCGAAGGGCTACCGCCAGCGCGTCGGCATCGCCGAGGCCATCCTCGCGGAGCCGCCTGTGATCATCATGGACGAGCCCACCATCGGGCTCGATCCGCACCAGATCATCATCGTGCGCGACCTCATCGCCGGCCTGCGCGGGCGCATGACGGTCATCATCTCCTCGCACATTCTGCCCGAGATCGAGATGACCTGCGACCGCGTCCTCATCATCAACCGCGGCCGCGTCGTGGCGCAGGGCTCGCCCGCCGATCTTCGTCGCGAGGTCCTCGGCGGCAGCGCCTACACCCTCGTCGTCGCCGGCGATCTCGCCGCCTTGCCCGCCCTGCTCGCCGGGGTCGAGCCCACGTTGAAAATCACCGCCACCGGTGCGCCCGACGCCGACGGCTTCACGACGCTCGCCCTCTCCACCGATCGCGCCGACGAGCTCGGTGAACCCATGTTTCTCGCCTTGGTCTCCCACCGCTACCGCGTCCGCGCTCTCAGCCGCGCCCAGCCCACGCTCGAGGATGTCTTCCTCGCCGCGACGCGCCGCACTTGGGACGCCAAGCACAACCCCGCCAGCGTCTCCGCATGAAACATTTCTTCACCCTTCTCAGTCACGAGCTTCGCATGTTGCTCGTCAGCCCGAGCACCTACATCGCCGCGACCGCGTTTTTGTTTTTCATGGGCTTCATCTTCACCGGCATTTTGGAAAACTACACCCGCACCCCGCAGGACGCCTCGCCCGCCAACGTCTTTTTTCAACTCTTCTGGCTGCCCGTCTTCTTTATGGTGCCGCTCCTTACCATGAAGTGCCTCGCGGAGGAACGCCGTCTCGGCACCATCGAGACTCTCCTCACCACCCCCGTAACGACCACCGAAGTCGTCCTCGGTAAATACACCGCCGCCTACGCCCTCTACCTTTCCCTTTGGGGAGCGACCGGCGGTTTCTTCTACATCCTGAAAAGATTCTCGAGCGACCCGCGCCTTCTCGACCTCGGGCCGCTCGTCGGCGGCTACACCTTCATTGCCGTTTCCGGCCTGCTCTTCGTCGCCATCGGCGTCTTCGCCAGCTCCCTGTCCCGCAATCAGGCCGTCGCCGGCATCCTCGCCTTCGTGATGCTCGCGGCCCTCATCGTCGGCGGACGTTGGCTCGGCGAGGCGGCGTTCCTCAACCGCGAGATCCTCGCGCCCGCCAAGGCCGCCGTCGATTACGCGCAGATTTTCGCCCACTACGAGGACTTCACCCGCGGCGTCATCGATACGCGCCATCTGCTCTTCTACGCCAGCGGCACCGCCGTCGCCCTCATCCTCAGCATCCTCAGCGTCGAGGCGAAACTCATCCACTCCTGATCGCCGCCCGATGTCGTCGCCCTTCCACACCTTCCGTGCCGTGCGTTGGCTCCGCACCCTGAACCTCCTCCTGCAGGCCCTCCTCGTTCTCACCCTTGTCGGCGGGCTAAATTACCTCGCGCGCAACCACCCGCTCCGCTTCGACCTCACCCGCCACCGCTCGTTTTCGCTTTCGCCCGAGACCCTCTCCTACGTCAAGAACCTCACCCGCCCCGTCCGCATCGTCGTCACCGTCAACGCCGACTCCGCCAACCCCGAGGTCCGCGGCCTCCTTCAGGAATACCGTCTCGCCACCGAGGCCAACCCCGCCGGCGCTATCAAGGTCGACTACATCGATGTCTACCAAAACCGCCGCGAAGCCGAGCCCCTTGGCCTCGATCAGCCCGATGTCATTCTTCTGCTCGCCGGCGACCAGCGCCGCGCCCTCCCCGTTGACGAGCTCTACCGCATCACCCGCGACAAAGACGGCAAGCCCCAGCGCACCGCCTTCCTCGGCGAACAGGCGCTGACCGCCGCCCTTCTCGACGTCTCCGATCCCGATCGCAAAAAAATCTTCTTCCTCGGCGGCCACGGCGAGCTGCGCCCCGAGGACACCGATCCCAACCGCGGCCTCTCCCTTGTCCGCGACCAACTCCGCATCCGCAACTTCGATGTCGAGTCGCTCGACCTCACCGTCGCCCGCCAGATTCCGGAAAAGGCCGCCCTCCTCATCGCCGTCGCCCCGCAGAGCGGCTTCAACGCCAAGGAACGCGAACTCCTCCGCCAATATCTTTCCGCCTCCGCCGGACGGCTCATCCTCTTCCTCGCTCCCGGCACCGCCCACGGCCTCGAAGACCTCCTGCTCGATTGGGGCATCTTGGTCGACGACACCCTCATCGCCGACACCGGCAACGGCAACATGACCGAGGACGGCGACCTCATCATCGGCGCGTTTCAGCCCCATCCCGTCACGAGGACGCTCCTTGATTTCGGCCTTGCCCTCCGTTTCGGCCCGACCCGCTCCGTCCGCCCCGATCCGGGCCGCTCGCTCACCGGCACGCTGAACACCGTCACCCTCGCGGCCAGCTCGACCACCGCCTGGGGCGAGCGCAGCTACCGCGAGCGCATCATCCCGCGCTACGATCCCGGCATCGATCTGCGGCCCATCCCCGGCATGGAGCCCAAGGATCGCCTTGGTGTCGTCACCGCCGCCGAGCGCGTCGCCGTTCGCGAGGGTCTCGCCTTCAGCCTGCGCGGCGGTCGCCTCATTGTCTTCGGCAGCGGCGATGTGATCGCCAACAACCGCATCACCCACGCCGGCAACTTGAGCATTTTCCTCAGCGCCGTGAACTGGACCGTGGACCGCGACACTCAACTCAACATTCCCGCCCGCCCCATCGAACGTTTTCAACTTTCCCTGAGCGCCGGCGAGCTCACCAAGCTCCGTTACGCGCTCCTCTTCGCCGTTCCCGGCCTCGCCGCCCTCCTCGGCCTCGCCGTCTACTGGACCCGCCGCCACTAAGGCGCGCCGCGCCCGCTGAAGTGAGAAGTTCAAGTCGAAGAAAAACCACACCCTCGCGCTGGCGACCCCTTGGGTTCGCTCCTTAAACCTCAACTTTAGACTTAAACTCTTCCCATGCGCACCAAAGTCACGCTCGTCCTGCTCTTCCTCAACGTCGCGCTGTTCTTCTTCATCTTTAAGTTCGAGCGCAATTGGCGCACCGAGCGCGCCTCCCTCGAGGCCCGCCGTCGCGTGTTGGGCGCCGAGGCCGCCGACATCCGCACCCTCTCCGTCACGACCACCGCGCCCGGCGGGTCCTATGCTCTCGTCCGGGTCGGCGAAAGTTGGCAGCTCACCCAACCGCTCGCCTGGCCCGCAAATCCCGCGGCCGTCGCCCGCATCATCGGCGATCTCCAGTTCCTCGAACACGAGACCAGCTTCACCGTCGCCGACTTGAAAGCCAACGGCCAGTCCCTCGCCGACTACGGTCTGGATCAGCCCAAGCTCTCCGTCGAGTTTTCCAACGGCACCGGCTCCGACCCCGCCGCCGCCACCGTCCGCACCACCCTCCGTCTCGGCGACACCACCAAGATCGGCAACCGCCTTTACCTTCTCTCCCCCGACGGCTCGCGCATCCACGTCGTCTCCCGCGCGCTCGCCGACAGCCTCACCCTGCCGGTCGAGCAACTCCGCGCCGATGCGTTGCTCACCATCCCGGTTTTCGAGGCCCGCTCCCTCCGCATCCAGTCCACCACGCGCGTGGCCCTCCGCCGCGACGGAGCACGCTGGACCTTTGACACCCCGATCGTCGCCCGCGCGAGCAAGGACGCCGCCGAGCTCGCCCTCGGCGCGTTACGCACGCTGCGCGTGAAGTCCTTCGTCACCGAAAGCCCGCTTTCCACCCTGCCGTCCGCCGCTCCCTCCCTCCGCATCACCGTCGAAGGCAATAATCGCCGCGAGACTCTGCTCCTCGGCACGCCCGTTCCGCCGCCACCGCCCGCCGCTGGCGGCACCGTTGACTATTACGCCCAGATCGAAGGCCGCACCGCGCTCTTCACCGTCGCCATTCCCTCGACCCTCCGTGAAACGCTCGACAAGGCTCAGGAAACTCTCCGCGAGAAGCGGGTCCTCGATTTTGACCCGCGCGCCGTCACCGCCATCACGCTCAAAGCCCCCAACTCTCCAAGCCAGCCCACCCTCACCTTGCAACGCCTCGAGTCGGCCGCCGCTCCCGCCGACGCCGCGTGGCAGATCGTCCGCCGCGATTCCGGTGCGGCCGCACCCCGGATTCTTCCCGCCGATCGCGCTCTGGTGCAACGCCTCCTCGACCAACTCGGCCTCCTCGCGGCTCAAGCCTTCGCCAGCGACGCCCCCACCGCCGCCGACTTGGAGAACTGGGGCTTCGCCCGCCCTGAACGCGAGATCACCCTGACATTGAACCGCGTCCCGGTCACCGACGCGCCCGCCCCGGCCGCAGGGCTGGCCCTCGTCCTGCAACTCGGCCTCGCCAGCCAGCGCGACAACCTCGCCTACGCCCGGGTCGGCGGCACCGCCTCGGTCTACGCCGTGAGCCCGGACATTCTCCAAATCGAGACCCCCGTCACCCTGTCTGCCTGGCGCGACCGGCTCGTCCGTGAACTCCCGGCCGGCGCCCGCATCGTGGCCCTCCGGCTCACCGATCTCGCGAAAAGCGAATCCCTCCTCGACGTGACCCTCGACGAAGCCGGCAACCCGCCCGCCGCCCACCCGCAGGCCAAGGCGATCGCCACCCTCGTGGCCGCCGCGCGCACCCTGCGTGCCAAGAGTTTTCCCCGGGACGACTACGCGGAAAAGGTCACGTTGCTCGGCGAGGACCGCCCTTGGCGCTACCGGCTCGACGCCACTCTTGCTCTTCCCGGCGCCACCGCCGGCACCCCCGCGCCGGTTTCCTCGCTCGAACTCAGCGAACGCATCGGCGGCACCCAACAGCTCGCCGGCTCCAAGGAGCTCAACGCCGTCTTCGAACTCGAGCAGCCGGTCGTCGACGCGCTCTGGTCGCTCACCTTTCGCACCGATCCCGGCCCCGCCCTCCCCAAGCCCGCCCCCTGATCCCCGCCTGGATTCAAGATTCTAGATTTCAGATTCTAGATTTTCGGATCTCCGCATTTCGCACTCCGCAATCCGCATTTCCCCATGCGCCGCCTGCTCCAGCCTTTTCTGCAAGCCACGCGCTTCTGCGCGCGGTGCCTGCTTACGTTCGCCTGCTGGACGCTCTGGCTCGTCCTCGCGGTCATCCTCGCTTTTCAGATTCATATTCTCACGAGCAGCGAACTCGCCGTGCCGCCCCCGCTGCTCCGCGAGATCGAGGCGCGCCTCAAAGCCTCCGGTGTCCGCGCCACGTTCGGTCGCACTTCCTTCGATCCCTCGGGCCGTCTCCTCGTCGAGAACATCGTGTCCTACCTTCCCGCCTACTCCGATCCCATCATGACCGCACGCGCCCTTTACGTGCGCTTCGATCCGTGGGCCCTTCTCCTCGGTCGTTTCGAGGAACTCGAGTTTCGTGTCACCGGCGTGCGTCTCCTCGTCCCCGCCGTCCTCTCTCCCTCCGGCCGCTCCGAGGAATTGGTCCGCAATCTCGACGCCGCTTTCACTCCGACGAAAAATCTTCTCGAACTCTCAAACCTCACCTTCGAGGTCGCCAACCTCCGCGTCTCCGCTTCCGGTTCCGTCCCTCTGCCTCCCGCCCCCGCCACCGATGTTCGGCCGCTGCCGGTGCCTGAGTTTCTCGCCCGCAACTACCCCGCCCTCGCCCGCAACCTCACCGGCCTCGCCGGCCGACTCACCCCGCTCGACCAGCCCGCCCTCACGGTCGCCCTGGCCCCGTCCGCCTCCGGGATGTTGATCGGTGACTTCACCCTCGACGCCCGCGGTCTGGCGTGGCCCGAGCCCGCGCTCACGGCCGGCCCCCTGAAAATCACCGCCCGTTTCCCCCTGCGCGCCGACCGGATTCTGCGCCCCTTGGTCCGCATCAACGCCGAAGCGCTCATCCTGCCCTCCGTGCCGTTGACCGCCCGCGGGTTCGGCGCGGACCTCCGCGTCGAGTTCAACCCCGCCGACGGCCGCTTCGCCTTGCTGTCGGTCGAAGCGACTGCCGACTTCCTTACCGCCGCCGGCATCAGGCTGGAATCCCCCGTGGTTCGTCTCGCACCCCAGCCCCTTCCACGCGTGGCCGTCGAGTTGGTCACGACCTTGGCCGGACTTCCGCTTGCCCTCAGCGGCACCGCCGATCTCTCCGCGCAAACCGCCTCCATCGATTTCGCCGCCGGTTTTGGCGACGCGCACCTTGATCTCATCAGCGCGCGTATCGGTCGCGACGTGCGCAGTTGGATAGATTTCCCGCGCCCCGTCGCCATCACCGCCGCCCACGCGGACTTCGCCGCCGGCTGGCGCTGGTCCCGCGTTACGGCCCGCCTCACCATCCCGGCCATCAACGCCTATCGCGTCCCGTTGACCGACGGGCGCGTTGCCCTCGACCTCACGCCCGAGCGCTGGTTTGCGCCCGAGGCCTTCGCGCGGATCGGCGAAAACTACGCCCGCGGTTCCTACGAACACGATCCCGCAACCCATCGATACCGCTTCCTTCTCGCCGGTCGACTCCGCCCCGTCGAGATCGCCGGCTGGTTCTCCGGCGGCTGGTGGACGGAGTTCTTCACGCCCTTCGTGTTTGCCGACGCTCCCCCTCCCGCGAGCGTGGAAGTCTCGGGTCGTTGGGGTCGCAACACCGGCGGCGAGTCCCGCGTCATCGTCGCTGCGGAAGTCACCAATGCCGATATCCGCAAAGCCCAGTTCGACTACGCCCGCGCCCGCCTCTTCATCCGACCCCACTACATCGAGGCCCTCGAGCTCTATGGCGCCCAAGGTCCCGGCACCATTCGCGGCACCTTTGCTCGCTCCCTCAAGCCGCAGACATCGGACTGGCTCCGCTTCGACTTCAATGCCGTTGCCGATTTGATCGACCTCGGCCTCGCCGAGAAGATTTTCGGCCAAGCCGCGACCGAGATTCTTTCGCCCTTTGCTTTTTCCGCTCCGCCCAAGCTCCGTCTCTCCGGTCGCCTCGACAGCGCCAACGCCCCCGGCGGGGCCCACCAATCCATCGACCTCGCCGGCGAGACCGAGTCCGAGTTTCGCTTCAAGGGCTTCCCCGTGGATCGCCTCGCCTTCGAAGCCAAGCTCCGCGACGACGACCTGACCGTTGATCGGCTCGACCTCGGTTTCGCCGGGGGCACCGCCACGGGCCGCGCCCGCGTCTCCGGCATCGGTCCCGCCCGCCGCGTCGGCTTCGATTACGCTCTGACGGACGCCAGTCTCGGCCGCGCCATCGCCGTCCTTGATAATTTCACCGCCAAACAGCGCGGCTTGCCGCCGCCATCCGCCAACCGGTTCTTGGCGGAAGAATCCACCGTCCGCCTCAACCTCGCCGCCTCGGCCGAAGGACCCTACGAAGATCCCTTCGGCTACCACGGCGAGGGCAACGCCACCCTCGAGGGCGCGTCCCTCGGCGAGGTCCGCATGCTCGGTTTGCTCTCCGAACTCTTCCGTTTCACATCCCTGCGCTTCACCGCCGCCCGCACCAATTTCAAGATCGACGGCGCACGCCTGCTCTTCACCGACGTCGGCATCACCGGCGCCAACTCGGCTATTACCGCCAGCGGCTCCTATGCGCTCGACCGGCGCACCCTCGACTTCAAGGCCAAGGTCTTCCCTTTTCAGGAAAGCAACTTGCTGCTCAAGAATCTCGTCGGTGCCGTGCTCACCCCTTTCTCCAACGTTTTCGAGGTGAAATTGACCGGCCCGCTCGATAAACCCGCCTGGAGCTTCGTCATCGGACCGACGAACTTTCTCCGTAATCTCGCTCCTTCGCCCGAAACGGAAAACCCTTATCCATTGCCTTCGCCGCCGCAAAAATAATTTCCTGCCCGTGTCTGCTCTTTCCTCGGGTTGCGCGCCGGTTGCGGGGGAAAACACGTAGATAAATCAATCTAGGTATGCACTTCATTCCCCTTAAAATTAGGAACGGCCGGCAGTGGGAGCGGCCGACCGCCGCGAACCGTGCGGCCGAGGACCGGAGCCAGCGCCACGGCTTGCTGCATCAAGCGGTGGAACAACAGGCCGCGGGAAGCGGAGGTGCGGCGGTTAAAGCGGAA